>JAEUIL010000361.1 GCA_016794255.1 Planctomycetaceae bacterium
TGGCCAGGAACTCGCTCTTGGCCCGATTGGCGGCCTCGGCTTCATCGCGGGCCTTGGCCAACTGTGATTCGACGAACTTTTGATCGGTGATGTTGCGCACGATGCCCGAGAAAAACCGCTCGTCGCCGACTTGCACTTCGCTGATCGACAACTCGATCGGAAACGTCGAGCCATCGGCCCGTTTGCCGACCGCCTCGCGACCTTTGCCGATCACATGCGGTACGCCGGTGCGCAGATAACGTTCGAGATACGAATCGTGTTCGACCGCATAGGGCTCAGGCATCAACACGCTGACATTCTTGCCCTCGACTTGTTTACTGGCATAGCCAAACTCGCGCTCCCCCGCGCGATTGAAGCGGACGATTTGGCCTCGTTCGTTGATCGTGATGATCGGATCGACCGCCGAGTCCATGATCGCTTGCAGTTGAACAATCGAGTGTTGTGCGACGGCGGTGAGTCGCCGGTTGTGCTGCGAGATGCGGCAGTGATGCACCACCAAGGCCACCGAGAGCGCCAGCAGGGTGAGCCCCACGCTCAGCGCAGTCTTGATCAGCGTTTGTTCCTCGGCAATCGAGCGCTCGTGACTGCTCTGCACAATCTGACTAATTTCGCGGTGGTAATCGCCCAGTTGTTCGAGAGCCTCGGCGGCATGGCGACCGACAAGCATGGCCTGCGACGCGACCGCGGCCAACGGTTGATCCGCGAACCGGGCGAGCGATTGCCGAGTGTTGTCGACGATCGTGGCGACGTGCTCGTCGGTTGCAGCGAGCAGCGCCACGATGCGCTCGCGCTCAGCGGCGGTAGTCCCTGTCGGGATGTCGTTCGTGATTTGTTCGCGAACGTGGCGATACGTTTGCTCGGCTTGAGCGAGCGTTGACTCTGCCTCGTCGACTTGGCCCGACGCAAACAGTTGCTGCATCGGCGCGAGCAACCCAAGGATCGCACGGTCGAGATCGATGAACCCGTTGCGCAATTGACTCCATTCGCGGTGGTCGGTCAGGCGTTGTTCGTGGATCTGCCAATGCACGCGCGCGGTCGACACGGCGATGAGCCCAACCGACACAATCAGCAGTGCGAGCGCGACGGTCGTCCATTTTCTATCCTGCCACGACAACTTTCCGAGCCGACTCATGGTGAGCGGCGGGTTGCTTGTCCCCATGACTTTTTTCCACCGTACTTGCAGAGCGCTAAAGATTGTCAGTCCACTTGAAATGCGACGCACTTCATCAAAGAAAACTGACCTCAATCCCCGCTGCGCCATTGAACCCACTCTCGAGCACAGGTACGCAACCTTACCACGTGTTCAAGCTGTAAGCTGTTCGTTGAACACGATTTACGTCACTGACGGAAACACTCCGGAGCGAAGCCGTAAATGCCGAAAGGGCGGTGATTACTGAAGATCCCGACGTTACCGGCCGCGACCGACCACCGGCACGCTTGTGGGTGGTAAGACCAAGTGTCGTTGGGGACATTTGCCCATGACGTCGTCGCGCTGATTACCACAGAACGCAAGATCGTGGCGAGCGGAGAGCTTGGGTAGTAAAGCGATTGAATTACTAGGGTACAAATGGGAATAACGATCACCCCACGTCACCTAGATCCATTACCCTGCCATAGCGGTGCAATAACATGCGGCGAATCTTGCTCACCGCGGGATCGCTGAGCCCGGGATCGGCGCTGACCATCGCTTGAGCGGCTTGCCGGGCTTCTTCGAGTTCGGCACGATCGCTGACCAAATCGGCGATGCGCAACGGGGGCAAACCATGCTGCCGCGTGCCGAGCAGATCGCCCGGACCACGGATCTGAAAATCGGCTTCGGCCAGCGCGAAGCCATCGGTCGATTCGCTTAGCGCTTCGAGCCGGCGTTGCGCCTCGGGCGAGGGCTCGTCGGTAAACAGACAACAGTAGCCCGGGTGCAGACCGCGACTCACTCGACCGCGTAGTTGGTGCAACTGCGAGAGCCCGAAGCGCTGCGCGGACTCGATCGTCATCAGCGTCGCGTTGGGCACATCGACGCCGACCTCGATCACGCTGGTCGAGACCAGCACCTGCGTGCGACCATCGCGAAACGCCGCCATCGCCGCCTCTTTATCGCTCGACGACATCCGACCATGAATCAGCCCGACGCGGAACGCTTCGAGCGGACCATGGCACAGCGCCTCGAACACCGCCTCGGCACTGGCGATCTGTTTGGGACTATCCCCCTCGGGCCGATCGGCGTCCTCGGCCGCGTCGGTGGCTTCGGCATCTGCGGGTGAGTCGACCAGCGGCGCGATCACGTATGCCTGACGTCCTTCGGTCAGCTTCTTGCGGACAAACTCCCACCACCGCTCGCGTTGCTCGTCGGCAGCCAGGTAGGTGTGAATCGGCTGCCGACCCGGTGGCGCGTCGCGAATGGTGGTCACGTCCAGATCGCCGAACAACGTCAGGGCGAGTGACCGGGGAATCGGTGTCGCGGTCATCACCAAATAGTGCGGATTGGCACCGGCCTGCTTCAGACTGGCTCGCTGCCGCACGCCGAACTTGTGTTGCTCGTCGATCACTACGAGACCCAGCTTGGCGAACTGCACGTCCTGTTGCAGCACGGCGTGCGTGCCGATCACGGCGTGAGTGGTGCCCGCGGCGAGACCGGCGAGCAACTCCTGACGTTCGCTCGTCGAGGAACCGCCGGTCAAACAGCCCCAGCGAACTTGGCTATGCGACAAAATCTTGCCGAGCGTCGCCGCGTGCTGCCGAGCCAGGATCTCGGTCGGAGCCATGATCACGGCTTGATACCCGGCGGCGATCGCCGCGAGCATCGCGTACACCGCGACGATCGTTTTGCCGCTGCCGACGTCCCCTTGCAACAGCCGGTTCATCGGCACGGGCTGCCGCAGATCGGCCGCGATTTCGAGAATCGCGCTCTGCTGCCCGGCGGTGAGCTCGAACGGAAACAGCCGACGAATGCGCGCGTCGATCTTGCCGGTCACGTCGATCACCGGGGCACTGCTCGCTTGCCGACGACGGTAACGCTGCACGGCCAAACCCAACTGCAAGATCAGCAGTTCCTGATACACGAACCGCCGCCGAGCTTGGGCCAGCTGCTCGCGATTGTCGGGAAAGTGCAAATGCCGCAGCGCCGTGGCGATCGGCCAGAGGTTGTGCTCGGCCAGATGCTCGGCCGGAAAGACCTCGTCGAGCAAGTCGACAAAAGCGTCGAGCGTGAGCCGCATCATCCGCCGCATCGCGCCTTGCGTGAGACCTTCGGTCAAGCCGTAGACGGGGAGCATTTGCGCCGCGCTACCGGGCTCGTCGTCGGCCGTGTCGAGCCACGTGACCTGCGGATGGACGAGCTCCCAGATGAGACTTTTGAGACGCACCTTGCCCGTGACCAGCACGTCCTGACCGACGCTGAACTTCTCGCGCAGCCAGCGTTGATCGAACCACATGCAGCGGACGAAGCCCGCCCCGGCTTTGACAAGCACGCCGAGCATGAACCGGCCCGCGTTCGTGACGCGCGAATCGACCTCGGCCACCGTGCCACGTAGTCGCACGAGCTTGTCGGGCTCAAGATCTTTGACGTTCGTCAGATCGGTGAGGTCTTGGTAGTCACGCGGAAAGTAGAACAGCAGATCGCGGGCCGTGAGCAGGCCCAGGCGCTGGAGCGGTTCGGCTCGTTGCGGACCGACCCCACGCACGAACTGCACGGGAGTAGCGAGCAGCTCGGCCGGCGATCTCTCGGCAGGAGCGGGGGTCGGGTCCATGCTGGCAATTATAGCGGGGGATCGATTGAGGTGGTGAGGTAAGGGGACGCGGATGAACACAGATATAAATACCGATCAACGCAGATGATTACCGACTGGGCAGGTCCTTTTGTGCTAACAAGCTTTCAAATTTGTTTTGAAGTCCGTTTGCCTCTGCGAAGCGCTAAATCCTCATGCCTCACGCATCCCATCGGGACTTTGAAACCCAGCAGGAGACATCTGCGTTCATCCGGTCTTCATCCGTGTTTATCTGCGTCCCCTCACCTCGCCACTGCCATCTCCCTTTGCTAGCGATCTCGCCCCGGAAGAATCGTCGTAATCGGCTCAACTTCACACGCCGCACGTGCCGAAAATAGGCAGCACAGGCCGACCGGTTTGCGCCGTCGTCGGCGATGCCGACTCGCGCCGAGTCTGCTAGCAGGTCCGTGGTTTGTCGTCACAAGGAGCCGCTTCAATGGCGATCGTCGTTCCGCGTCGTTGGTTGGGCAGCGCACTGTCGCTGTTGGTCGTTTCGCAAGCTTCGCCGCTGTGGGCTAACCCGACGGCCGAGGATGCCCTGAAACTGCAACCCGTGCAAAAGGACGTCGAGTTCGATCGCCCCAAAGAGACGACCGGCTCGTCGATCAAGGCCGAGCAAGTCGACGGCAAGACCGGTTGGGTCGTGCGTGACGCGGCCGGCACAATCTTGCGGCGCTTCGTCGATACCAATGGCGACAACCTCGTCGATCAATGGTGCTATTACTCGGCCGGTATCGAAGTGTATCGCGATATCGACTCGAACTACGACGGCAAAGCGGACCAGTATCGCTGGTTGAACACCGGCGGCACGCGCTGGGGCACCGATGCCGATCAAGATGGCCGCATCGACCAATGGAAGATGATCTCGGCCGAGGAAGTGACCTCGGAAGTGATCCGCGCCATTGGCGAGCGTGATGCGAACCGCTTCAATCGCCTGCTGATCACGGCCGACGAAGTCACGTCGCTCGGCTTGGGCAAGTCGCACAGTGAAGAGGTCACGAAGATCGTCGGCAACGCCACCGAGCGCTTCCGCGCGTTCCTGACCGACGCCAAATCGCCGAGCGCCACGCTCGTCTCGACCGGTAACAAACTCCGCTGGTTGCAGATGGGCGCAACGCTGCCCGGTCTGTTGCCGGCCGGTAGCGATGGTTCGACCAAGGACGTGATGGCGTACGAGAACGTGCTCGCGATGGTCGAAGCCGATGGCAAGCACGAGCAGATCCCGGTGGGGACGCTGGTGCGTGTCGATAACGTGTGGCGGTTGGTCGATGCCCCGCGTGAAGCGGGCGAAGGGGGCACGATCGGCGTGATTATCAAGGGTGCGCGCGGCACCGCGGGCGGCGAGGGTGGCAGCACCGGCACCCCGGGCACCGCAGCCGCTCCACCCGACTTTGCCAAGAAGCTCGAAGACATCGACAACGCGATCGCCAAGGCCACGCCGAGTGATCTGCCCCGGCTGCATGCCGAGAAGGCTGACTTGCTCGAGAAAATCGCCGAAGGGAGCAAAGACGGCGAACGGGCCACATGGTTCAAGCAAATGGCCGACACGATCAGCGTCGCCACGCAGTCGGGCCAGTTTCCCGAAGGTGTCGAGCGGCTCAAGAAGCTGGCTGAGAAGCTGCTCGAGACCGACAAAGAAGTCGGCGCGATCGTGCAGTTCCGTTATCTGACGGCGAACTATTACTCCGAGATTCAAAAGCCCAACGCCAACTACCCGGCCTTGCAAACCGCTTGGCTCGAGAGCTTGAAGAAGTTCGTGACCGACTTCCCCAAGGCGGACGACGTCGCCGAGGCGATTTTGCAGTTGGGCATTGCCGAAGAGTTTGCCGGCAACGAGGCCGGTGCGAAGGAATGGTACGGCAAGGGCGCCGCGATTGCGACCGATGTCGCGCCGGTGAAGAAAGCTGCCGGGGCGCTCGCTCGATTGAACTCGGTCGGCAAGGTGTTGAACCTCACCGGCACGACGATCGACGGCAAAGGCCAGCTCAATCTGTCGGCCTACAAAGGCAAGATCGTGGTCCTGCACTATTGGGCCAGTTGGTGCCAGCCGTTCATCAGCGACATGCCCGCGCTGCGTGAGCTGCAAGCCAAGTACGCCAAGGACCTCGTGATCGTCGGGGCGAATCTCGACGACAACAAAGACGCCGCCCTGACGTTCCTGAAATCGAACCGATTGCCTTGGGCCCATCTGTGGTCCGAGGGTGGTCTCGACAGCGGCTTGGCCAACAGCCTGGGCGTCGTGACGGTGCCGACGGTGATGCTCATCGACAAGCAAGGTCGCGTGGTCAATCGCGGCATCTCGGTCGGCGAGCTCGACAAGGAAATCGGCGCGTTGCAGAAATAGTTGCTCTGTCCGAGACAGCGAGTTAATCGCGGTACGCACATCACGCGCGGCCCGTGGGACCCCAGGGGGGCGTTCCACGGGTCGTTGCGTTTTGAGCGATCGCAACGAGCGGGAGGCGTGAGCCTCCCGATAAGTTTGTGGCGCGAGACCGTGTACCAAGCGTGACGTGGTTTGGCGATGGAGAATTGTTGGACCGTGCGAGTCATCGGGGGACTAACGCCCCCCGCTCGTTTTTTTGTCAACCGTCTGCGCAGAGCATCGCGTGCAACACGAAAGAAAAATGTGCGTCGTGGCCCGCTCGCAAGTTCGAGCGTTCTTGAAAACGACTGGGAACGTGGGGGATTTTGATTGGCCGTCAGGTTCCCAGTATCCAAGCTGACGGGAATCGGAGGGAAAGTTTGAACTCGTTGGCGCTCGGTCCATCGGTCCCTCGGGCCGACGGTCACCTTGGCGAGTTCGCTCGGGCTTGGTCTGCAAGCCACGACGCACGCGGATCACACCCTACGGCTAGCCCGCGTTTTGCTCCGGGCACCTGATCCCAGTCCCGGACGTCAGGGGCACGAATCGTGTGACTGCGTTTTGCTCGAGTGGTTACCGCATCCGTGGTTTGCGGCAGAGCCAATTCGTCGCGGTCACACGATCCAGGCGGCTGCAATCCGACGGCCGTCGAGTATCACGGCACTCGACATGCGGCGCACGCGCGTCCGTGATGAAGACGTTTCGCACGCGGATCGTGGATCCAACGACCCGCGCGGATTCGTCGTCATCGCCGTCCGCGGAGTTGTCCACCCATCCGCAGTCACACACTCGCAGCTCGACTCGGATGTCGTGACAGGGTCACGAGGCGTGGTCGAAAACGGCGAGCACTGGCTCATCATCACGGCAAGAACACCCGCGGTGACGAGCATTGACGGACGCTTGGTGGGGCTCGGTCAGATCAGCACATCGCGGAGGATACGTGTTGAGCGACATGGTTGTCCAATCGGCAGGTAGCCACGAAGAGAATTTTCTTGTTGGGCGCGCGTCCCGCGTGCCTTGAGCCGCCACGGCCTGACGAGTTAGCAGCCCTGCCGTCTTTCGGTAGCCGAACTCACCAGAGTTCGGGCGATTCGTGACACGGCCACCACCCGCACTTCGGCGAGTGAGGCTAGGTGAACGTTCAGCCCGTGCGAAGGTGCTGGCGAACGGCAGTACGAGCCGTTCACAAGTGGTGACTCCAGGCACGCGAGACGCGTGCTCTCGACCGTCGTTTTCACCCCTCGTCGCAACGTGTTGATGAACAACCAGTTGCGAAAGTGATGATGGGGTATCGAGCGCTACTGGGTCAATCACTGAGCCAATCGAGCCATTGGAGACATCAACTGTCACGAGCGTACCGCTTCGGCGTTGCCTCCTCAACTGGGGTGACTAGAAACAGAAACGTCACCGCTGGTACGCCCAGCGGTGCCGAGGAAGTCGACGCCGTTCATTTGGCGCTTCGACTCCTCATCGTGCAAGTGGAAATAGTGGCGGACCATGTCGCTGTCGGCGTGGCCGACCCACTCCATCACGACGCGTTCGGGCACATGGTTGGCGGCACAAGCGCTGATGAAGTAATGGCGAAAACTGTGCAACCGACCGTCCAGAAAGCCCTTGCCGCCGGTCGACGACGTGAATCGTTCGGCAAGCGGTGTGAGCACATCGCGGATGAGGATGCGGCGGACCTTATCGGGATGGAGTCGTTTGCCACGGGGACCGTGAAAGACGTAAGAGTCTCCGCGGACCAAACGATTCAGCACCACGAGCAAATCAGGATGGATCGGAAAACGACGGCTGCGTCCGTTTTTCAGCGTCCGACGCTCTGCATCAGGCACCCGGTGTCCGGTTTCGTCGGTCAACGTAATCTGGCGATTGTCGAGATCGATGTCGGCCCACTTGAGACCGGCTAGTTCGCCGATACGCATTCCGGTACAGGCCAAGGCGACGATCACGTTACCCAGCCAGCCAAGCGTCGAGGTGGCGCGGCAATGATCGATCATGGCCTGCACCTCGGCCGGCCGATAGCAGTAGGCCCGTTTGCCTTCAACACGTTGCAGCTTGAGCTTGATCGGTTCGTGTCCTGCGACGTAGCCCGCCTCGGCAAGCCAGTTCACGCACTGACGAATCAGGACCAGCTCGCTCAACACGGTCTTCTCGGCGTATTCCTGTTGTTCGAGCCACCCGGCGTAAGCGGTCAAGCAGTTGGCGTCGACTTGATTGAAGTTGCCAATGCCGCGCCGCGCGGCGAATGCCTCGAACTTGTTGAAGATCGGACCGTAACGGCGAAACGTCGATCGGCGAACACCGCCCATTATTTGCGGGCGCGATAGGTGAGATTCGTACAGGCGACGCCCCTCGACGAGCGAGACGCCAGGGCCCGGATCGCGTTTGATGTCGGTCGACTTGATGATACCGAACTTGAGCGCCTGGGCTTGGTCGAGTTGGTGCAGGAGTTTCATGGCTTCGGCTTTGTCGCGAGTCCCCAACGAGTGGCGACCGACGTTGATCAGATTAGTGCGCCCGTCGGCATACCACAGGTCATCGCGACGTGAGAGTCGCCAACTAAAATGCTTGCATCGGACAAGCGGGTTTTGGGATGGTTTGGGCATATGGATCACAACAATGTTTGTGGGTTGGATGGTTACGGCCGCTAGTTAGCGACCGTCTCGATCATCGAGACGTTTCTTCCAATGCGGAGCGGGCCCTTTGCCGCGATCAGGTGATTGGCGAGGCGGCTCAGTGTCCGGAAGTTGCGGCTTCGCGAGCGAAGCTGCCGCTTCGATCGCATCGATCGGGAACAGGACGCGACTTCGCTTGCCGCCCGGTTGAAAGAAGGGGATCTGGCCGGCGTTCTTGAGACGAGTGATGGTCGACACGGACAAGCCAGATTGCTGGCTTAGTTCCTTAATGTCGACAAAGCGTGGTGATGTGCGGTTCTGAGACATGACAACGATCTCGATCCGTGTGGCCTCGTGGAACATCCTTGTGTCGCGTGACCCGGTCGGGGACGCGACTCGCTGACGATTTCACGATTCTCAGGCTCAAGTTGGTTGCCGATCGAGTTCAGTGAGCAGGGAAGCTGACGGTACTCAATCTCAGGATGCGCGGTTCGCGATTAGGTCTCTCTGCCCTCAGGGGGGGGCGTGTAAGCCGTCGTAGTCCAAAAGTCTAGCCGCTTCCGAGGTCGCCGTGCCGCTTCTGCAGAATGTCCAGGATGCTCACGGGCGGTTGGGATGGCTCGAGCGGCGGCGATGCCGTGAGGATCAGGTGGGGAGCGTCGACCTTGGGGGGCAACTTCTTAGCGAGGTTGAAGTAGGTTGCGCGGCAGCCGTGTCCCGCCGAAACAAACGCCTCCACACGCTCCTCCTCGCTCGCAAACGCTCCATTGGTCTTCAACTGGGTGACCACCAAGAGCTTGCCATTGATGATTCGTCCGAGCGTCCCTTCACGCCAAGCAAGACCGCCACGCTTGAGTTCGGCTGCCGCGAGGTAGTGTCGGAACGAAGGCCGTTCGATCAGCGACAAATGATCGGCCAGAAAGTCAAACACTTCTTGGTCCCAGAACCACTCTGCCACCATGACATGCACGTCGAGGGCTGTCGGAGCAAAATGGATCAGATGGCCCCGATCCTCCAACGCCGCGATATCTGCGGTGGCGCTTTGCCAGTCGTTGGCCACAATCGCAACCTTGCTGATTGTGTCGAACTGTCGTGGAATATCATCCTTCTCCAGCTGATTAGCAGCCGAGTTCCACGAAACCGTCTTCGTCGCGTCCGTTTGACAGAGCGACTTCAGCAAGCGAATTGCATCGCGGTCGCGATAGATTTCGTCCACATCGTCAATCAGTACCGGCTGGCCACGATGTTCGTACAGTCGTCGGTACATGTCGAACGCGGTCGTGCGCCCCTCGATCAGGCACATATTGCTGCCGAGCACTCGCTTAAGAAGCTGACTCTTACCGAGCCCTGGATCGCCGGTCACGATCAAGAGATTGAGATGGCCGTTCGCGAAGGCGGTGGCGAACTTGCTGAACTCACTGTACTGTTTGACAATCAATGGCAAACGACGGGACGATTTAAGCTTGGACATAAGCGCGATCCTACGGCCAGAGATCAAGAACATACGCAAAAGCGAGCGGGCCATCCTGGTGGGGACGCCTGCACGATCGGCATATGCTCGCCGGTGAATCTGGCTGTGATCGAGTTCAGCCAGCATGGAAGCCGACAGTACCCGAACGCGCCCCCCACCCAGAAGATTTAGATACGGCGGGGGCGGGTCGGCTGGACCGCGCAAGATCTTGAGCTGTGGCAGTGCTTCGTCTACGTCGAGGGTTGGCCAAACGGTTCCCAGGTAGTGCCGATCGATCGTTCAAGCCAGTCCGAGCCCAGCCGCTTGCGCAGCTCAATAAGATCGAGATGAATCCTGCGCTCGCTCGTGGTCAAAAACTTGGCCAACGCTTTCTTTAGGTGCGACATTCGTCGACGAAAGGCTGCTGCGTGACGATGGTGCAAGATTCGCCAGTAGTGCTGTAACTCCCAGTAGCGTTCGAAAGGGGCGAGCGTATGCCGTGCCGTGTTGTCGCTCGAAATGGCTTGCTTCCATTCGGCTAAGTGCTCCGTGGAATCCGCATTGCGCAGCGCGTTTACCAACAAATTTCGCAGTTCGTCACGACTCGGAATCGGAAAAGTATCCGGGATACTGAAAATGCCACCGGCTCGCACGAGTTGTTGCAAGGTCGACAGAGGCACTTGCCCGGCCATTGATGGTTGCAAGGGGATCGGCAGATAGGGGCCCGCTAGGCCTCGCAGTCGCCACCGGTGAAAGAACGGCTCGAACGCGCCATTGAACGTCGACCATTCGCTACGAGCCGTCTCGTTGTCTGCTACTTCATGCGGCGGGATCGACTGTCCAAGCGACGTTGTGCCCCAACGCGCAACATCCAACTGCCAGTGGTTCAGCAGTGCGTCGTGTTCGTCTAAGAACGTGCGATTGGTGAGTAGCCACCCAAGGTACGCACGTGTCACGCGAGCGATGTTGTTCAACGGCTGCCGGGCGTTTCTCAAAGCAAGATCGATTGCCGCTTGGTTCAGGTTCGGAATTTCAGCGGCCGAGATCGTGGGCAATGGCAGAACTCGCAGATTTGGAAAAGCCAAACCTTGACCTCGCCAAAACCCCGGGGATGACGAATGATCGCCACACATTCGGCCAAGAGACTCCTCTAGGCGTACCAACCCAGGATCAAACCGATCGCTACCAACCGCCTCTTTCACTCGGCTCCAGAGTTCGGCAGGAAGCGTGTAGAAGTATCGATCCTGGACCAAAGCGTGTCGTAGGTGGGTGCTCGAAGCCGTCATGTTGTTGAATCGCGGATCAAGGGCAAGAATCGGTTCATTAGGTTCCGATTCAAGCCCCGTTACTCCGCTGGTGTCAAAGTATATTTCAGCATTGGCTGGCAAGTTGAACAATGCTCGCAGATCGGCGTCTGGAGCGACAACCAAAGGATCGTCGGTATTCGGCGAAGCATTGCTCATGGTCTTTCTCCTGTGACGCAACGGTTCCTTGATAGGCAGTTAACGTCAAGAACGAGGTTAAGATCGGTGTATGAACTTGATCGAATATGGTTCGCCGCCTGGTAGACACCAGGCGACGAACCCACAGGGCTTGGGGATGGCCAAACCGGACGCAGACTCGATTACGGTCGACGACAACGACAAGGCCGGGGGCAGACACACCCTCGGCCACGATGACCGGAGCCAGGTCGTGGTCCGCCGAACAACCACATCGCGATGCCACCGATGACGATCAAAGTAAACAGCGTTCCCATTTTACGGTTCCCCTTGGTTCAGAGACGAGTCTAGTTTTTGACAAGAGCTATCGACTCACCATGAAAGGCGAGCCAATTGGCGTGAAGTTCGCCGCGGATTTGGCTGATTCGAGCGAGTGACAAACCAAACTGCGCCGCGGTTTCTGACGTGGTGTGACCCAACGCCAGAAACTTGGCCACCCGTCGATCTCGCTGGGGCAAACCACGCAACCATTCGCTGAAATCGATTCGCATGGCCACCTGATCCGGCACGGGCGTCCGCCGTCGATCGGCTAGCGTTGCGGCGAGCAATTCGTCTTCGGCGATAGCTCCGAAGTGCACCACATTGATGCCGCGCCGGGACCACAACAGCGGATTGAACACATCCCGTGAATTGGTCGATGTGCCGGCTCGACGTCCCGAGCGATACTGAGCAATCGCGAACCGCGCCAGCGGCGTCGGATAAGCGACGCTCTCTTTGTCGAGCTCAACCAGCCGACGATACGCGGTGCAGACCTTAGCGAGCACATCGGCCACGGCCTCTTCACGTTCCTGAAACCGCAGTCGTCGAAAGGCCCGTTTTGCCAACGAGCGAACCTTGGGCAAGAGCTTGGCACAACGACGTTGCCAGCCTCGACGACACACGGGCTTTTCTGAAGCAATCGCGATCATAGGGCGACCTCCGAGAATGCGACCGCCCTTGCGGGGCGGTCATGTTGAGAAACACAACCGCCCCGCACCACGCGAGGCAGAGCAAGAAACCAATCAGCAAACCGATGACGATCGGCCTGATTCACCTCACGCAAAAACAAAGCCCCGGATCAGGCAGTGGCAACTACCTGATCCGGGGCGAAATAGAAAACTTGAGTTGTCAATTGTGGCGAGCAAATAGCTAGGACGTTCCCAGCTATCATGCCACGCTTTTGACACAAATTTAGTCGAATACTCGAATGAACGCGCGAATAGAAGTGATGCTGCGACCGTTGCTAAGGGACAAGCTGCAAGGTTCAATCGCGATTTCCGACGAGCTCTCTACTGTTGCGTGATACCTAAACCTGCACCTCACTGTATATGCCACTGAATCAACGACTATTTAGTTCACCGACAGCGATGGTGAACATGACGCTGCTCGACGCACTTGTCACATGACTCGCAAGTTTCAAAACGAGGTGTATACGAAGGCTTCTCGATCTTAATCGGCCTCAGTGCCACCCGCATGTGCGACTTCAATTGCGGATGCAATGGCGAACTCTCAAGCGTCCCGAATGTCGGCACCGTCGATGAGGTGATGGCCGACCCCTAGTGACAGTACGAGCAGCTGGCATCGCCGACTTCCGTGTCCGAGGCGCTTGGACGGTGACGCGAATCTCTGGGAATGGGCCGCCAATATGCAGGCCGCTGCCCGAACGCTGCTGCTCCGCAAGAGCGACGAAGGTGGTAGCGACTTCTACGGCTACCACAATGGTTGAGACGAGGGCGGCGCCATCCGATGCCCGCTGAGTATTCTTGCTATCTCCATCGGGCTGCGGTAGGACAGCGTTCGCCAAGAGTCTCGGCAATGAGACAGGGCGGCCAACCCTGACGCTCGATCTGTAGCCTATTTGGCAACCAGGTCGGGGAATCCGAACGCAATCTGTGCTAGGCGCTGCGCATCGTCGATGCCATGGCACCGTGCTTGCTGTTCGCACACGAGCTGAGAAAGGGGCTCGCGGGCGCCACGGGAAGCCGTGACCACGGTCGAGTAAGTCGACACGCTGCGATCATGGGCCAGCGGTCGTTGCTTGAGCGCCGATCAGCCGGGCATCTATCGACGTGAAGTTCAGCCGGCAACCACACGACGGCGAGTCAGTCGCGATCCCGCTGCTATCTAAGTCGGCGCAAAAAAGCGGCCGTCGAGGTGGGGCAGGACACTCAGACGGCCTATTCGGTGCGGTTGGGGCAGATACCGCAACGCATGTCTTCATATTAGCCGCGTCGCTCACGGAGGCAAGCAATTTTTCGCGGCTCCCATCTTTCACACTTTTTTCAGGGAGATCCTATGTCTAACAGTAGTGCCAACACGTCAAGGACCGACACGATGGCGGCCAGTGAGTCGTGCGCGACAATTAGTCGGCCTGATTTCAGTCCGCTCGTGATGCCCGAGCGTGAACCGCTCGCAATCGATTGGGACGATCCGCCTCACACGGAGCCGCCAAGGCCGTTCCGACGGCGTCGCCAACGTGCGGTGGCCTAGCTCGGGGTTAGTTTTCGGGCGGGACTGCTGGTTCGATATCCAGGACCGGCAGTCCCGCCTTTTGCCAAACAAACTTTTCGGCAGCTGGCTGCGTCGGTTGAGGTGACCGAAGCGTCGAATCCTTGCCATCCATGACAAGACATTGGCGGTTCAAATCCTGTCACCCCGACTTGATTGGACAAGAAGCCCTTCGGCGAGAACGTCGAAGGGCTTTCTTATTTGTGGGACAAGAGTTACGTCATCGAGTCGGCAGTTCAAAAAGACAATTTCGAGGATTCGACGTTTTGTGGCGTAATCGGCCGTAAGCCATTTCTGCCGTAGGGCTTGAGAAAGTTCAAAAACTTTCACCGCCAAGTCGCACATTTCGTCGTTCGAGCGGTCCACGACGTCGAGTTGCAGCTTCAATCCGGCGATGCGGTCGCGAACTTCAGTCTGCTTCTCGGCGAAGATGTCGGCGTCAATCTCGCGGTTGATCCGCATATCGACTAAGCGATGCTGTTGATTAGTCGCCAGCGAGATTTGCCGTTGAAGTTCGGCCCGTTGGGCAACGACGTCCGCTTGGGCGTCCTTAGTCTGCGAACGAAGCACGGCCCGCACCCACTCGCGAACTTCTTCGTTCTCGATTCGCATCTTGTCGAAGACGGCGAGAACCTGCCGGTCGAGATCGGCTTCTGTGACTCGGGTACGCGGATGGCCTGGGACGTTGTAGTAGGTGCAACGGTAATAGACGTAATAGCGGTCACCGGATTTCAGCCGCTTCGTTTTTTTCTCGCCGGTGATCGGGTGACCGCAGTGCCCGCAGACGATCGCCTCTCCGGCATAGGTCATTTCGTGCGACTGGTAAACGTGACCGCCGAGCAGAGCTTGCACGCGGTCCCAGGTAGCACGATCGACGAGCGGTTCGTGCTTGCCGAGATACCACTGGCCACGGAACTCCAGTTCGCCGATGTAAGCACGATCCCGCAGAACGGCGTGCAGCGAGCTACGCGGAAACTTTGGGAACGACTCGCGGAACCGGCGGCCTTCGTCGGCTAATTTTACAGCGAGACTGTCAAGCGTCAGGTTGTGGTAGGCGAATAGCTCAAAGATACGACGCACATGCGGCCCGGCGGCGGGATCGATTTCAATGATGCCGCGGCCATTCTTGCGGACGTTGCGGTAGCCGTAGGGCGCTTTGCCGACGAACCAGCCCTCTTGCACGCGACGGGCCAAGCCTTCGCGGACGTCGACCGATTGCTGCTCGGTATAAAAGCTCGCCATGTTGGCGAGCGTGCGTCGCATCATGCGACCGGCCGGATTGTTGTCGGTCGGCTGCGAGACCGAAATGAACGGCACGCCGTATTCCGATTCGAGCCGTTCAAGCTCAACGTAATCGAACAGATTCCGGGCGGCGCGATCAACCTTGTAGAACAGAATGCCGTCGAGACCGGGAGCGTTCTTCTTGGCGTAGGCGATCAGTTCGCGGAATGTCTTGCGTTCTTCGCCTTTGCTGGCCGTCTCGGCAATCTTGAAGAACTTGACGATCTCGCCGCCGGCCTGCGTCGCGAACCGCTTCAAGCCGTCTTCTTGAACTTCGAGGCTAAAACCTTCGCGTTCTTGCTCTCGACTGCTGACCCGTGCCAGGGCTGCGTACCGTTTCATGGTCGTCTCCGTGCGACAACTCTTTCAGTAGCCGACCGATACCTTGGATGATCTCCAAAGCATCCTCCGGGATCAACTGTTTTTGATAAAAAGGTTGCCAGACGCGGATGGTGTGCTCGATGAGTTCGAGCGTGATCCAGGCCGGAGCGCCGGCCGGGATGCGCAGCGGAGGCGGCGGTGAGGAACGGCGAGTCTCTTTCGGCATCGCTCGGTTCCCTCAAAACAATCGGCGTTCGACTTGGTTGCCGTAGACGGTCCAGCCGGAATGCGGCTGTTCTTCGCGGCCGTAGAGTTCGAGATACGGTCCGGGGCTGACTTGCTCGATGAGTCCGCGGAACAAAAACGGCTTGCGGCTGTGGAGCGTTCGACGGGCGAGTTGCCAACTGCGATAGGTCTTATCGCGAAACGGCAGGCGGCCGCGGACCCCCAGCAACAGGAACTCGTGCGAAACGCGCCAGTAGTTCCCCATGCCGAGTTGCGGCTTGATCCAAATCAGGCACGACTTGTAACGAAAACCCCAAGTTCGGATGACGTCGAACGCTTCGCGCAAGAACGCATTGGTAGTCCACAAGTGAAGGTGCGCATGTTCGGCGGCCAGCGCTTCCACCGGTTCGCTACGAATCGCTTCCAACGTCATCGTCGGATAGTGATTCTCGGCGGCTCCGCGGGCGGCCGTGTTGGAATAGGGCCACGGTGGGTCGGCATAGATCGTGGAGAACTTCAGGCCCGCTTCCGCGATGCTTGCCAAATCACGAACGATCGACGGCCCGCGCAGCGTCTCGGTGGGAATACCGTTGTTCGCGCGGTCCGGCGAGGACGGTTCGGAATTGGGAAGCGGTGCGGTCACGGGTTATCGAACCTGCGTTTGTTGAAAAATCCAGGTTTGGGCTTCGTCGAGCACTAAGCGCAACAGCGGAATGTCGTCGCGCCCGAAGCGGGACGATTCTTTCCAGCAGTCGCCGTTGCGGAAGAGTCGCGTCACGAC
>JAEUIL010000431.1 GCA_016794255.1 Planctomycetaceae bacterium
GAAGTGGGAGCGCGGTTTGAGTAACGCACTTGGCAGAGGTGGCGTTAGGGGATGTGTGCCATGTCCACGTCTTCGTGGACATGCTTTCTCGTCGGCAAACATGCCCACGCGGACGTGGACATGGCACACGATCCGATAGAAAGACAGCACTACACCACGCTCGTCGCGCTAGCGATCATGCTCGATCGCAGTTAAACTCGTCTCGGGGGTCGGACGAGGAAACGTGCCATGCGGCCGATTGTTATTGCGATCATTCTGCTTACTCTGGCTGCGAGTTCGCGTCGTGCCGCGGACGCGGAGCCATCGTTCGCTGCCGTCCGGGCGATTCTCGAGCGGCACTGCGTGGAATGTCACGCGGGCAATGATCCCGGCGGCGAATTGTCGCTGGAAACGCGCGGCGACATTAAGCGCGGCGGCGAGAGCGGGCCGGCCGTCGTGCCCGGCAAAGTCGACGAGAGTCTGCTGCTCGACATGATCGGCGGGAATTCGCCCGCGATGCCGAAGAAGCGTCCGCCGCTGACCCGCGAGCAAGTCGCAACGATCAAACAATGGATTGCCGCGGGCGCCGTGTGGCCGGATGAAGTCAAACTCGTCGATCGACGTTTTGATGGCGAACGTTGGTGGTCGCTGGCACCGTTGGAACGGCCAGCGGTGCCAGAGTTAGCGACCGTTAAGGTTGATCACGCGTGGATCCGCAATCCGATCGACGCGTTTATCTTGGCGGGTCAACGGGCTCACGGATTACAACCGGCCGCGAGCGCCGATCGGCGCACGCTGATTCGACGCGTGAGCTACGATCTGACCGGCTTGCCACCCTCGCCCGAAGAGATTGCGGCGTTCGTCGCGGACCCCGATCCGCTCGCGTATGAACGATTGGTCGAGCGCTTGCTCGCGTCGCCCCGTTATGGCGAGCGTTGGGCGCGGCACTGGCTCGACGTGGTTCACTTCGGCGAAACGCATGGTTACGACAAGGACAAGCCGCGGCTCAACGCCTGGCCTTATCGCGACTACGTGATTCGAGCATTCAACGAAGACAAGCCTTACGGTCAATTCGTGGCCGAGCAAATTGCGGGGGACGTGCTGAACCCGCTGTCGCGTGATGGACTCGAAGCGCTCGGCTTCATCGCCGCCGGGCCGTGGGACTTCATCGGTCACGCCGAGGTCCCAGAATCGAAGATCGACGGCCAGATTGCTCGCCACCTCGATCGCGACGACATGATCGTCAACACGATTCAAACATTCAACAGCCTGACGGTTCAATGTGCCCAGTGTCACAATCACAAGTTCGATCCGATCCCGCAGTCCGACTACTATGCGTTGCAAGCGGTGTTTGCCGCTCTGGATCGCACGGACAAGAAGTATGACGCCGACCCGCGCGTGGCTGCCGAACGTGCGCGGCTGGTCGAGTTGCGCGAGCAGCTTGACGCCGCCGAGTCGAAATTGCAGGCGGATCTGGCGAGCCGTGGTGGTCGTGACTGGCAGCAATTGACGGAGCAGATCGCGGCGGCGGAGAAGACGAAAGGCACCGTCAGTAACAACGCATTGCAGGGGCCTGCGTTCGGTTATCACAGTCAGTTGTCGCCCAGCCCGAACACGGTGAAATGGGTGCAAATCGACTTGGGTGCGGCTCGCGAGCTGCGCAAGGTCGTGATTCGGCCGTGCTACGACGACTTCGCGCAGATCGGGGCGGGCTTTGGCTTTCCGGTTCGCTTCAAGGT
Organism: Planctomycetaceae bacterium; assembly: GCA_016794255.1. Lineage (GTDB taxonomy): Bacteria > Planctomycetota > Planctomycetia > Pirellulales > PNKZ01 > JAEUIL01. The sequence continues at coordinate 1,719 of JAEUIL010000431.1, forward strand.
CGAGGTGTCGAACGACGAATCATTTGCGATCGGCGTGCAGGTCGTGTTCGACGCCACGCAGCGCGACGTGCCCAGACCGGGACTCAACGCGACCGAAATCGACGTGACCTCGCCGCCAGTACGCTTCGTGCGCGTGACGGCCACGCAACTCGCCGAGCGCAAGAACGACTACATGCTGGCGCTGGCCGAGATCGAAGTACTTGATGCAGCTCAAACGAATCTGGCCCGCGACAAGACCGTGACAGCACTCGATTTCATCGAAGCCGGGCCGCGCTGGCGGAAAGCGAATTTGCTCGACGGCGAGTATCCGGGCAAGAGTCAGCCCCCGTCAGGTGACACGGCGGATCTCGCCCAGTTGCGTGACGAACGCGAACGTCTCGCGCGTCAACTGTTGCAGCCGAGCGAACAACAAGCTCGTGCGGAACGCGCTCTTCATCGGCAACAAATTGAAACGCAACTCGCCACTCTGCCGCCGCAATCGATCGCGTACATCGGCGCGGTGCACCACGGCACCGGCAATTTCCGTGGCACGGGTGCCGACGGGGGCAAGCCGCGGCCGATTCGCATCCTGGCCCGCGGCAACGTGCAGAAACCGGGCGACGAGGCCCAGCCGGGCGCGTTGTCCGCCGTCGCGGCGTTGCCCGCCCGATTTGCAGCGTCCGCCGAAAGCGATCGCCGTGTCGCCTTGGCGCGGTGGTTGACCGATCGGCGACATCCGCTGACGTGGCGGTCGATCGTGAACCGCATGTGGATGTATCACTTCGGCCGCGGCTTGGTCGAGACGGCCAACGACTTCGGTCGCAACGGCGCTCAGCCCACGCATCCCGAACTGCTCGATTGGTTGGCGTGCGAACTGCGTGACCAAGGCCAGTCGCTAAAGTCGCTGCATCGCCTGATCGTGACCAGTGCGACGTATCGTCAGCGATCTTTCGACGAAACCGCGGCGACCGCTACCGACTCGAATCTCGCCGGGCTCGCGATCGATCCCGAGAACCGGTGGCTCGCCCGCTTTCCTCGTCGACGTCTCGAGGCCGAGGCGGTACGCGACGCGGTGCTGCTCATGGCGGGCAAGCTCGACGAACGGATGGGAGGCCCGAGCTTTCAGGATTTTGTGATCGAGAAGCCCGAGCACTCGCCCCACTATCAATATCAACTGCACGATCCGAACGATTCGCGGTCGCATCGCCGTTCGATCTACCGGTTCATCGTCCGCTCGCAGCAACAGCCGTTCATGACGACGCTTGATTGTGCGGACCCGTCGATGCAGGTCGATAAACGCAACGAGAGTCTGTCATCGCTGCAAGCGTTGGCGCTGCTGAACAACGATTTCATGGTCACCATGGCGGGGCACTTTGCGAGTCGGATCGAGCGCGAGCGAACCGACATGGCGAGCCAGATCGAGCGCGCGTTTGAACTGGCTGTGGGCCGTCGGCCTTCCCCAACCGAGCAGCGTCAATTGACGGGATATGCTCGCCAATACGGGCTGGCCAATCTCGGGCGCGTTCTTTTCAATCTGAACGAGTTCGTGTTCGTCGACTAACAAATGACCTGCGACGATCACCCATCGCTTGTCTGACCAGCTTGCGGTCAAGCACCGCTCATGGTCGTAGACTTGCGGCTCGTGGTTGCGATAGGCTGGCGATCGTGGGCCACCCATTTGTCATCATTACGGTTCATTCGCCATGTTGAAACTTCGCCGAGCCGCTGAACGCGGACATCTCAATCACGGCTGGCTCGATACGTTTCATACCTTTTCGTTCGCCGACTATCACGATCCAGAGCACATCAGCTTTCGCTCGTTGCGGGTCATGAACGAAGACACGATCGCGCCCGGCATGGGCTTCGGCATGCACGGGCATCGCGACATGGAGATCATTACCTACGTGCTGTCGGGCGCTCTGGAGCACAAAGATAGTCTCGGCAACGGCGAGATCCTGCGGGCCGGCGAGTTTCAACGCATGTCCGCGGGGACCGGCGTACGACACAGCGAGTTCAACCCATCGTCGAGCGAACCGGTGCACCTCTACCAGATCTGGCTGTTGCCGCGAGCCAAAGGCGTGCCGCCGAGCTACGAGCAGCGTCGCTTTGATACCAGCGGGCAACTCGGCAAGCTGCGGTTGGTCGCTTCGCCCGACGGGTCGGACGATTCGCTCACGATCCAGCAGGACGCGCGCGTGTATGTGTCGCAACTCGTCGCCGGCAGGCAGATCGTGCATCCGCTCGAATCGGGTCGACACGCGTGGTTGCAGGTCTTGCGTGGCTCGCTCGATGCCAACGGTCAATCGCTCCAGGCGGGCGATGGACTCGGGATCAGCGACGAATCGCAACTGACAATCGTGGCTACCGCCGACACGGAGATCATGCTGTTCGATCTGAGCTAAATCATTCAACCGAGTTTGGGGCACGACATGAGCGAAAGCGAACAGTCATGTGAAACAGTGAGCGAATTGCGCCGCCGGTGATTACCCCGGGAGCTCTGAATTTAGCGGCAAAAGCAGCCCATTCTGGCCACGGCACACTGTGTGCATTTGCTGCGAGTGGAGAATTTATCCCTCGCAGACTTTACGGCCTCGCCGACAGCCTGCCCAGCACGGAGGTCGAGCCATGAACACGCTGACCCAGGCCGAACTCAAGCAGCTTGCCCGACTTGAATCGACGGGCATCGTCTCCCTGTATGTGCCTCAGCATTTGCCGCGCTCGCCCGATGCGATCGGCCCCACCACGCTGAAAAATCTACGGCACATGGCCGAAGAACGGTTGATCGAACATGGCTGGCGTTCGGTCGAAGCGCGCCAGTTGTTGCAACCGGTCGATGCACTGGTGGCGAACGAGCATTTCTGGAACGAGCCGCACCCGGGCTTGGCGATCTTCGTCGGCCCCAATTTGTGGGAAGTGCGCAGCATGCACGACTCGCCACCCGCGATGGCCTGGGTCGGGCGGCATCCGTATCTCAAGCCATTGTGGGCCGAGACGACCGAGTCGTCGGATTACTATGTGTTGGCGGTCCATCAACACGGCGCGCATCTGTATCGTGGTGATCGCTACGGCCTTGAACCGCTGCCCCTGAGCGAAATGCCGGTTGACATCCGCGAGACGCTGGGCAACCCGAGTCATGAACATGGTGGTCGCTCGCACACGGGCAACCCGCATTTGACGGGCAAAGAGTCGCTGGTGTTTCACGGCCAAGGGGGTGCTCCCGACGCTCGCAAGGACGAAGTGATCGCGTATCTGCGCGAGTTGGATCGGGCGGTGCATGCAACGTTGGGCCACGTGGATGCCCCGGTGGTGTTCGTCGGTGTCGAAGCGCTGTTCCCGCTGTATCGAGAAGTCGCCACCATCGCGCATCTCTGGCCGACTGCGGTTCATGGCAATGCCGAGCACTGGTCGCTTGCCGAGTTGCACGCGCGAACCTTGGCACAACTGCAAACGCATCTGGCTGCCAATCGCGAGCGTGATGTGGAGCGATTTCACAGCGGCTGCGGCAATAACCGGGCCTCGGCCAATCTTGAGGAGATCGTGGCTGCGGCTGCCGAAGGGCAGGTCGATGCCGTGTTTGTCGCGTCGGATGTTGCCATGTGGGGCGAGTTCCACACTGCCGATGGAACCGTCGAGCTGGTCGATCAACCGCGCGCGAAGGCCGAGGACTTGCTCGATCGCATCGCGACACTGACGTTCCTCAACGGCGGTCGAGTCCATGTCGTCCCCGCGGCCGAAATCCCCGGCGGGCTGGTGGTGGCGGCGGTGTACCGCTATCCGCGACCGGTAGTCGAGGCCGTCAAGCATCGCTAACCCAGTTCGTGCATCCATTCCATCCAAGGAGGTGCCTTATGTCCGCGCACACCCCTCAAGCCATGCATGCCGATCATCATCGTTGGTCGGAAGACAACGCCGCCTGGCGCGACGACTTGCGAGCCTGGGAACATGAAACCCACGAGGCCGAGTTGTCGCTTGGGCACATTCGTACGGCGTTGAAGCATCATTTGCAAAGCCTACAGCAACACGCGGCTGCCATCCGCTTGTACGAACAAGCCAGCGAACAGCACGAGCATGCCCTGGCTCAAGCGGCCCAAGGCGACGTCGACGCTGCCGCGACCCGGCACGGCTCGAATCATCAGGCCGAGGCCAAGCAGCATGGCGAACTGAAACTGACCCACGAGCACATCAAGCAACAGCATCACGCCCGAATCGCCGCGGTACGGACGTTGTTGAAAGCGCTCGAAATCCCGGGCTGAGCTTGGAGAATGCTTATCTCGGGGGAAGGGACGTGTGCCATGCCCACGTCCGCGTGTGGGCATGTTTCGCGCATGTCCACGCAGACGTGGACATGGCACACGGTTTCCAACGGTATGACGACGGCAACAACCGGCCCTACGCCGTGACGTACATACCGGGTATAATTCGCAGCTTTGACTGGCTGTGATTGAACCGGGTACGTGTCCGTGTTGCTCCCTCAAGCTGCCGCGCTGATCGAACAAGGCCAACTCGATGGCCTGCATATTGGCGCACAACTGTACGTCTCGCGCGGCTGTCAGCCGCTTGTGGATCAGGCGTGGGGCTATGCGCGACCCGGTGTGCCATTGACCACCAATTCGCTGATGTTGTGGCTCTCTGCCGGTAAGCCACTCACGGCCGTTGCGATCATGCAGCAAGTCGAACGACATGCCTGCCGACTGGACGATCCCGTTGCGTTGCACCTGCCCGAGTTCGCGGCTGGTGGCAAAGAGGCGATCACGATCCGGCATTTGCTCACTCACACGGGCGGATTCCGCACGGTGGATACAGGCTGGCCCGAGGCGAGTTGGGACGAAATCATTGCCGCCATCTGCTGCACGCCGCTCGAACCGAATTGGGTGCCGGGCCACACCGCAGGCTATCACCCGTACACCAGTTGGTACATCCTCGGCGAGTTGGTGCAACGCTTGTCGCGGCGCGTGCTGAGCGACTATGTGCGGAGCGAAATCTGCGAGCCGATCGGCATGCACGATACGTGGCTCGGGATGGATCGAGTCCGGTATCGTGAATACGGCGACCGCATCGGCCGGATGCAAAACACCGAACGCCCCGGCCTTCCGCCGCATCAATGGGCCAGCGAAGAGGGGGTGATGCACGGTTCGCCGGGCGGCGGTGCTTATGGCCCCATCCGTGAACTGGGCTACTTCTACGAAGCGCTATCCCGCGGCGGACAACGTGCGACGGGTCGAATTCTGTCGCCCGAGTCGGTCGCGGCGTTGATTGGCCCGCAACGGGTCGGTTTGGTCGACGAGACCTTCAAGCAGAAAATCGATTGGGGCTTGGGCGTGATCCTCGACTCGAAACGCTACAACTATCCGGTCTCGCTCTACGGCTATGGGCGGCATGCGTCGCCGCGAACCTTTGGCCACAGCGGCAGTCAGTCGAGTGTGGGGATGTGCGATCCCGAGCATGATTTGGTGATCGCCTTAGTGTTCAACGGCATGGCGGGCGAGGCCCGTCACCAACGACGCGTGCGTGCCGTGCTCGATGCGATCTACACCGATTTGGAACTAGTGCCCAATCCCTAACCGCGAGTTACTTAGCGATCACGAGAGACTTGCTCAAAGCTGGAACGCGCGAGTCCGCTGGGTTCAAGAAACATTGTTCGACGTTGGTAACTAGCGACATTTATGGCATTCGCTCTCCACGACACGATCGCAGCCATTGCCTCGGCACCGGGCGGAGCTGTGCGCGGGATCGTGCGACTGTCGGGGCCTCAGGTGCTGGAGATCTTGGCACGATGTTGTCGTGAGCTCGAACCTCCGTTGGCATCCTTGCGGCAGGCGACGATGCTCACCGGCTCGTTCGTGCTGCCAGCGATCGAAACGCGCCTCGAAGTCAACGCCCTGGTTTGGCCCAACACGCGCAGCTACACCGGTCAGCCTTCGGTCGAGTTGCACCTGCTCGGCTCGCCCCCGTTGCTGCAAGCGGTGCTCGACGAGGTGTGCCGCGCCGATTGTCGAGTCGCGCTGCCGGGCGAGTTCACGTTGCGGGCCGTTCTGAACGGCCGACTCGATCTCACGCAAGCCGAGGCGGTGCTGGGTGTGATTCATGCCGCGAGTGATCGAGACCTGCGAACGGCTCTCGACCAACTTGCCGGCGGTTTCGGCTCCCTCATTCGCAAGCTGCGTGGCGATCTGCTCGACGCGCTCGCTCATCTCGAGGCCGGCCTGGATTTTGTCGAAGAAGACATCGAGTTCGTCACCCGCGACGAGTTACGGACGCAACTCGTCATCGCCAATCAAACCGTCGAACAGTTGACGCGGCGGCTCGACGAGCGTGCGACGACCGTCGATCTGCCGCGAGTGGTGCTTATTGGCGAACCCAACGCCGGTAAGAGCAGCTTGTTCAACGCGCTCGCCGGTCGGCCGCAGGCACTGGTCTCGGATGTGGCGGGCACGACGCGCGACTATCTCGCGGCTACGATCGAAATGGACGGCGTGGCCTGTGAACTCGTCGACACCGCCGG
>JAEUIL010000929.1 GCA_016794255.1 Planctomycetaceae bacterium
GGGCGATCGTCGTCGCTGGACGTTGCCTCGGCCAGCACTTGCAGCATGTGATCGAGCGCGCGCAAATCGTCGTGAATCTCGCAGGCAATGCCCAAAACCGCTAGTTTGGGCAGAAATTGAGTGTGCAGTCCGTTTCGGCAAAACTGCACAATTCCGGGCCGCGCCGGCTGCTCTTGGGTGAACGGTTTGAGAATCGCTTTGGTCAGGCAGCGCCACAACGCATCTTCGTCAGGCCGATCAAGGCTCATCTCTTGTCCTACGACCACGGCATCGAATTCGCGGACGACCATTATCAACCACGGACGAACCGCTTGGCCCGCCTCGTTCTCGACCCACGTGGGCACTTGCCGCAAATCAAGCTGCCAGATCGTGGCGGGATCCTGCTCGATGGCCAAGAACTGCTCGGGCGTCGCCTCGGGAACTTTGATCGTGAGCGTGGTTTTTTTCGACTTCGACTTCTTGGCCGGTGCGACAGCGCCGCGCAACCAAGTAATGGCACCGGGAGACGATTTCCACGCCGGCAAATAGGTTGCCGCGTAGATCACGGCCTCGTTGACATCGCCGAAGCCATACGTCTCGGGTATCCGGCTCGGCAATGGCTTGTCGTGGAGCAGATAGGCCGGCACGTGTTTGTTGACCTTACGTGCGGCCTTGAGCAAGCGGTCCGTCTCGGGTGAGTCGCCATGGATGCGGAAGCTCAATAGCACTTCACCATAGCTGAACGCGGCGCTATCTTCCGGATACGTTCGCAGTAATCGCAAAGCGTCGTCGTTGCGTCCGAGTTCAAAATAGAGCGCCAGAAGTCGCTCGCGGACACCTTGGTTGTCGTTTTTGTTGAGCCGTAGAATCTCACGATACTCTTCGACGGCTTCTGCCAAGTGGCCCGTTACGGTGAGCGCGTCGGCAAGCGATTGACGCGCCCGTAAGTACCCGCGTGCTTCGAGGAACATCCACATGTCCCCCACCATGTCTGCAAAGTTGTTTGCCAGCACGCGTTCGCCAGCGGCGATGGCGACCCGATACTGGTCGATGGCTGCTTGAGGGGAGGGCGCTTGGTCACCCAACAACACCAATGCATCGACGCAGTCGGGATCAAGCTGTAGCGCCCGTTTGATCAACTTCATTTGCTGAGCCACGGTACGCGCTTCCCTCGCCTGATACACCAAGTCTTGAGCTTGAGCCGCGGGAGTGTTCGCCGGTCCAATGTCCATGGCCGAGCCAAGCTGCTTTGCCATCAATTGCTGCAAGGCACCTCGAATGGATTCGGGCGTCATTTCGCCAAAATTCAACTCCGTCAGGGGGGCTGCCGATGATTTCGGCTTGGGTTGCTTGCGCTGTGAAGTTCCCTTCTTTTTTGCCATCGACGAGTCCTTTCGGGCGAGCAGGCGTGGGCACCCAGGCATTGTGGGGCTTTGCCATTCGCTTCGCAACCCAGGGGCCGGCGAGCCCACGGCCGATCAGTTATTCAAGCTGTGCCTGCCGTAGGACGGGTCTCCAGTCCCGTCCTGGCCCTTTGAAAGGACTTGGACGGGACTGGAGACCCGTCCTACGGAAAACTGATTGGCCGCCGTTAAACTCTTCCCACTGTTGCATTTACCAGTCTGGTTGGGTTACCATATCAGGACCTGCCGATATATGCGGATAGCCTGCCGGTCCGCGCCCGCCGCTCGAACCGTCCTCCCCAGCCAGCCCCACGCCATGTTTGTGTCGCGCTCACCAAAGCTGCTACTGCTGTGCTTGCTCGCGATGTTGCCTTGCGCGACGAACGCCAACGCGGCGACGCCGAACTTCGAGCTCGACATCGAACCCATTCTGGCTGTGGCCGGTTGCAACTCGGGTCCGTGTCATGGCAAAGCCCGCGGACAAAACGGCTTCGCGCTGTCGCTCTTGGGTTTTGACCATGAGTTCGACTACGGGGCGATCGTGAAAGAGGGACGTGGCCGACGTGTCTTTCCGGCCGCGCCCGAGAGTAGCTTGTTGCTCAAGAAGGCCTCGGCTCAAGTGCCGCACGGTGGTGGTCAAAAGCTGCCGGTCGGTAGCCCGCACTATGAGACGATGCGGCGGTGGATTGAAGCCGGCATGCCCCGCGCCCCGGCCGACGCGCCGACGCTGGTTCGCATTGAAGTCA
>JAEUIL010000935.1 GCA_016794255.1 Planctomycetaceae bacterium
TGTGATACGACACGTTGGCGAGCACATAGACCGTGGTGACAATACCGATTCCCACGATCAAGGCGAGAGGCACATTCCGTTGCGGCTCGCGAATTTCTTCGGTCACGGGACCGATGTTGATCCAACCGTCGTAGGGCCACATGACCGCGATCATCGCCAAGCCCACGCCGCGCCACAGCGAGAAGTCTGCCGCCGTGGCCGCGGTGGTCTGCAAGTACTCGGGATGAATGTCGCCAAGCAGATACGGCAGCACGATCACGAGCGCGAGAAAGCCGACCTTGGCGAGCGCGGTCAGATTTTGCACCACCGCCACCCAACGGGTACTGAGCAGATGTACGATCGTCAGCACCACGACCAGCCCGACGGTCACGGTCTCTTGCTGCACGCGACTCAACGGGACGACGGTGCCAAAGTAAATGGCTGTGGCGGTTGCCAGAGCGCCGATCGAGCCGGTGCGGACGATCCAGAACTCGGCCCAACCCCAGAGAAACGCGGGGAGTCGACCGTAGGCTTCACGCAAGTACACATACGGCCCGCCGGCCTGGGGCAACATCGCCGCCAACTCGCCGATGGCCAGCGAGCCGCACATCGTGAGCAGTCCCACGCCGATCCACACGGCGATGATCCAGCCGAAGGTGGGCAGCTCCGCCGCGGCGATGCCCGGTTTGAGAAATATGCCGCTACCAATCACCGACCCGACGACGACCATGCAGGCGTCGAAGGGTCCTAAGACCCGGGGGAGACTCGACGGCGAGGGACGATCGTCGGCGCTCATGCGGCCAAGTAGGCCGGGTCGATCTTCGCGAGTTCTTCAGCACAGGCGTTGACCGTGGTCTTGATCTGTTCGGGCGTGTGACACGACGTGATGAAGAATCGCAGCCGAGCTGCTTTCTCTTCGACGGCCGGGTACAAAATCGGCTGCACGTTGATGCCGCGATTCTTGAGCTGCTTCGACAGCATCAGCGCGTGCATCGAGTTACCGATGATGATCGGCACCACGGGCGAATCTTTGCTCATGCCGGTGTTCAAGCCCTTGCTCTTGGCAAGTTCCAGGAACTGCTTGGAGTTGTCGTGCAGACGCTTGACCCGTTGCGGTTCCGCTTCGAGCACTCGCAACGACGCCAAGGCCGCCGCGGTGTTCGAAGGCGACAGACCGACGCTGTACACAAAGCCCGGCGCGGTGTATTTCAGGTACTCGACCAGCGCCTTGCAGCCAGCGATGTAGCCACCGCAACTGCCGAACGACTTGCTCAACGTTCCCATCCAGATGTCGACGTCGGCGGGATTGATCTTGTAGAACTCGCTCACGCCGCGACCATGCTCGCCCATCGTGCCGATCGAGTGCGCCTCATCGACCATCAAGAACGCCTTGTGACGCTTCTTGACCTCGATGAACTTGGGTAGCGGCGTGACGTCGCCATCCATGCTGTAGACGCCTTCGATGGCAATCAGCACTCGGCGGTATTCGCCGCGGAGATCACCCAATAGCTGATCGACGGCTTTCCAATCGTTGTGCGGGAACGGACGGCGACGAGCACCGCTGAGCTTGCAGCCCATGATGATGCTGTTGTGGGCCAAGGCGTCGTGCAGGATCAAATCGCCGGGGCCGAACAAGTGGCCGATCGTGGTCTCGTTGGTCGAGTGACCGCCGACGAGCACGATCGTATCTTCGACGCCGATGAAATCGGCGATGCCGCGTTCGAGCTCGCGGTGGATCGTCTTCTCGCCCGAGACCAACCGGCTGGCCGAGACACTCGTACCGAACCGCTCGACCGCCTCTTTGACGGCTTTGGTCACAGCTCAAAAACGATAAACTATCTTGGCGGCTATACGACAATTGACAGCAAATTCGATTTTT
>JAEUIL010000495.1 GCA_016794255.1 Planctomycetaceae bacterium
TAGTGCCGTCGCGGTTGATTAACTCAGAACTGTCGTCGCACAACCTGTATTTGCAGATTCTGTTGCAAGTGGGCATCGTGGGCTTGATTCCCTTGGTGCTGTTCTTTCGTTCGGCGGTGGCCCACGCGTTTCGACAACCCCGTTCCGCCGCGACCATTGTGGCCATCGCCAATATCTTGGGCGTGATGATCTACAATTGCTACGAAGTTGTGTTGACCCAAAACACGCTAGCCGTGGGCGTTGTCGAATGGTCGTTGATCGGCCTCGCTTTTGTCACCCTGAGCGAGCCAATGGACGAAGTCGCAGATTACGAGGCCGAACAACAATACTCTTGATTGGCTCACCGACCGCCGATGCAGAACGGCAGGAATCGCTTCAAGAACCAGTACAGGGGCAGGCAGACGAGCAGCGACGCGACTGCGTAGGCAATTCCGCGCGGCCATTGTTCGGCAAATGTCTCGGGCACGCCCCAGAATCGCTTTTCGAGCACCTGAAATGCCAGTAAACAGATCACGTGCATTGGAAAGATCACAATGCTCGCTTTGGAAATTTCGGCGGCAATGCGACTTGCCGGCACGATCATGGCGAGCAGAATCGTCGCCAAGACGCCCGCAATGGCCCCGCCGAAAAACAACGGCGTTGAACCGACGGTCAGGCTGCGCAGATCCACACGGTCCGGATTGTTGAGTGCCATTGCGACGCAAGCCGCGGCAAATATGCCCGCCAAGGCAGCGAGCAACCCGCGGGGACGCCAATGTTGTTCTTGCTGATTCCCGAGCAAACTTTGTCCCAACACGAAAAACACCAGGGCCACAGCGGCGACGTCCACGTTCCACGGCAGAACGTCGGTGTGTTGCTGCCGGAACGTCAACGCCAGAATCGCCACAGCCAATGCGATGGCGATTTGCAGCACTCGCGATGGCACTCGACCGAGTACAAAGTAGTACAGATTGGTCATCATCAACGCGGTAAAGAACCAGAGCGTGCCGTTAATCTCGCGTAGACTTCGACCCGCTCCGTAGGCCAGCGGCGTTAAACTCGCAACGAGCGAGGGACGAGCGTCAGTCGACTGATCCAAAGCAGCGCGAGCGGCGAGCATGATCAGCCACGAGATCAGACCGAAACACAGGTATGGAACTAACAGCGTGCGAACTTGCTTCGTCACAAACGCGCGCCAGCCGTCTTGCCACACGCTGGGCTTCCACAACGCTCCCGAGATAAAAAAGAACAGCGGCATGTGGAAGGCGTAAATGATCGTTACCGCGGCAGAGTCAAGCCACGCGTGGCCGAGGACGACCAGAATGATTCCCAAGGCCCGTGCATTATCGACAAAGGGTCGGCGCATACCGGGCGTGCTCCAAGAAGACGAAGTAATAGCCGATCTCAGCCATGATGTTTGACGGATCGTGAGAGTTGCAAGCTACTGGCCGCCCCGCAGGAAAAGAGTAAGAGGAAGCCAAAGTCATACGGCATCCATTCGACGAACAAGGTCAACATCATCGCCAAGAGCGTCGCGCCGAGGGCCGCGGCAAAGGTCGAACCTGGTGCCATCAACTGGCAACCGAGACGCATCGTTCGCACGGCGCTCGCCAAGCCCAAGAGCAAGAATAGCCCCAGCCCCAAGACTCCGAATCGAAGCTGCAAAAGGAGATATTCTGAGTCGATCGTCCAAAACTTCGTGATGGTCTGCAAGGCTTGATCGTCAAGCGGCACGTTGACCGGATATTGCGACGTGCGCTCGGTTCCAAAGCCGAGCCAACCGGCCGCGAAGATCGCCTTGCGGTAGGCAACAAACTGCATCCAGCGATGGGTCGCTGCGGTGTGAACCGCTTCCACGTCGCCCACTTTTGTACGCGCAACGTGGTCATACGGACGAGTCACCTCCAACCACGAGGTGACCTGCTCGATTTGAAACGCTCCCACGACTGCCGCAAGCAGGCCCACTGCCACCAGCGGCCAACGAATCTTGGGAAACCGACAAACGGCCAAGAAGTAGAACACCAGTAGCGCCGCGATCCATGAGCCGCGCGAGACCGTGAGCACGATGCCGACGAGATTCGCGACCGGAACTGAGTACCACCACAACGGTCCTTCACCGCGCCACGCGCGTCGCGCGGCCACGACGCTCCACGGCAACAGCATGACCTGCGTCAGACCGAACCAAATCGGATGTCGCGTCGGCCCTTCGGCCCGTTTGACGCCCCAACGCACCACGACCGGCGGCGTGCGGTCAGCCGGGCGAGCGCCGACCACGTGATTGATCGGGTTCTCGCGGGCCACCGCTTCCGTAACCGCCCACAGTCCCAGCAGAATGATCACGACACACGCGATGGGCGTGGCAAATCGCACGTCGTTCGGCTCGCGCAATCCCCAGCGACCGGCGATGTACGGCAGCAACCACTCCGCTCCACAGCGCAGCAAGTTCTTGAACTGCAAGCCGTCGTGATACGTATCTGAAAGCAGATTCGCCGCGATGAGTCCGACGAGCGCGTAATCGGCGACCGTCCAACGATTGTCGGGATTGTGCTTCGGGTACAGCCACCCCGCGATACACACGGCGGCGAGCATCACCCCCAACCGCACATCCACCGCCTCGCCAAACAGAGCAAGCGATATCCAGGTCGGACACAAGATCGACAGCAGCACCGGGATCGTCACACCCATGCGCGGCCCATACCGACGATTCAGCCAGTAGCTCAGCAGACTGAATGTCAGAACGACCGCCCACCACATCATGACTCGGGCACCTACGACGGAACGTAAACCAGCAGCGCCGCACGACTCAGGCGGTCAACCGCGCGTAAAGATACGAATAGTTCTGCGGGCGATGATTGAACAACCGCCGGGCGATATGACCGCACCAGCGAAACGGTCGCGGAAAGTAGTTGAGCCACTCGTCGGATTCGAGATACGTGACATCGACGCGCGAGATGCCCGTCTCATGGGCGAGCGCCTGCAACGACTTTCGCGTGTTCATCAGATACACGGCCGGGTAGTGATACTCTTCCACGAGCGGCTTGCCGATCAACACGGTTAACACCGCGTCCTGGATGCTCAACTTGTGGCAGAACCACGAGACCTGGGCAAAGAAGCAGTTGCGATTGACCGTGGCCGAGATGCAGACGCCGCCGGGCTTGAGGATCCGCGCGAGTTTCTTGGCGAACCCGGCGGGGTCGACCACGTGCTCGATCACGAAATAGCTGTACGCCACGTCGACGCTATGGTCGGGAATGTCGGCGTCTTCGAGCGTGTTTTGCCACACCTGATCGAAACAGGCGGGGGGCTCGACGCTCTTGTCGGGCTCGACGCCCCAGAGCTTGGCCACGCGTTGTTTGATCGCTTCGACCGGTTCCAGTTTGCGGCCAATGCCACGACCGCAGCCGATGTCGAGCACCGTTACGTCGGGACCACGCTCGTCGAGCTCTTGATGAATCATGCGACACAGCATGTCGCGGCGCAACGTGCCCGGCTCGAAATAGCCCGGCTGATCGAAGCTGTAGGTGTGGTTGGGACGCGCCCCGGCGGACTCCACACGATCGGAAACCGTATTCATTGTTTTTGTCTTTCAAAAGCAGGGTCCGCCACCGGCCTATCGTAGTTCGGACGACTCGGTTTGCAAGCAACGTTCATGGCTCGCATCGTTTCACGCGACAAGTTCCTGGAGTTCGTTCTCTAAACGTTGGAAGTGATACTCCCACGTCCAATAGCGTTCGATGAATGATCGCGCGGCGATACTGGTTCGTTCTCGAAGCGTCGGATCGCGTAGCAACTCGATCACACGGTCGGCAAACGTGTTGGGCTCGTCGACCATGAACAGGCCTTCCCCCTCGGGTGCGCCGATCCCCTCGTTGGCAACCGTCGACACAACCATCGGCAAGCCCATGCTCATCCCTTCGAGCACTTTGTTTTGCAAACCGCCGCCGATGCGCAACGGATCGACACCCACGACCGCGCGATTCAAATAGTCCTCGACCTTCGGCACAGTGCCGGTTACTTCGACACGCGGATTCTTCGCGAGCGCTTGCACCTTGCGCGTCGGGTCTTTGCCGACGATCACAAACTTGGCCTCGGGCACCGTCGCCAGAACACGCGGAAAGATCGACTCGACAAAGTAGCAGACCGCGTCCTCGTTCGGCTGAAAGCCCATGTTGCCCGAGAAAACGATCATGTTCGGCTCTTTGGCCACCTCGGGATGCGGACGGTATTTCTGCGTATCGACTCCATGCGGATTGTAGATCACCTTGTCGGGCTGCACGCCGGACAGACCTTTGAGATCGTGCGGCGAAATGATCAAACAGCGGTCGAACCGCGTGAACATCGACTCTTCGTAACGACGCAGTCGCGCCGCCTCGATGCCCGAGAGCAACCGACGCACCGGCCCCTTGGCGTGCTTGGCGGCTCGTTGCCATTGCAGAGCCAGCGATAGTTGCATCGCCACGACCTTCTTCGGACCGGCGAGTTGCGCCGCGGCCTCGGCGGTGCGAATGTAATACGCGATCACGACATCATAGTGCCGTGCTGCGTTGAGCTTGGCCGCCTCGTGCATCAGTGCCGACGAGTTGCACCAGCCGATCTGAAAAGGCTGCGACGAGAACGCGGTCAAACCGGTCCGCAACGCCGCCCGGGCGCGAGAGAACGGCAGCGTTTTGAGTTCGTGGACATACGGACGTACCCGTGCTTCATCGGCCGGATCCGGCGCCTTTTGCCCGCACAACAAATCCAGTTCATGCCGCGAGCCGAAATACTCGCACATCTTGCCCACGGTGAGCGTATCGCCCCGGGTCCATGGCCAAGGAAAGCGATAGCTGATCAGGAGTATTTTGAGTTTGCGTTGTGACATCGGATCGAGAGACGAACAGTGTGGGCAAAATCAGCTGGACCGGCAGACACGAAGCTTAGGGACGAATGTTGGCGGCGCCTGACGATACGGGTGGCTGCCGATCTGCGGCGGTCACGAAGAACTGATCGCGATTCAAACGGGCACAAAACTCTTGCGCGCCATTCAAGTTGAGATGCACGCGATCAGCAAAGTTCGTGGGCCCCGAGATGGCAAGCGAGTAATCCCACAACCGATGCTTATCGCCGATCGTGTCACGAATCTTCTGCGTTACCTCGGGCCAATTGGCCAGCTTTTCGCGATGCGCGGGCCAATACGGGGCAACGACCAACCGCAACTCAATGCCCCGCTCATCCGCGAGTTGCACCATTCGCCGAAGCGCGGCGCGATTCAAATCCGTGTAAGTCGACTCGCTCAACGGAGCCGGGGTTTGCTGCTCGGTCAGGCCGATCAGAGCGTCGGCCATCTGCGAACGCAGAATCCAGTTCTGATCATCACGACGCAGGTAATACGCGGCGCGGAGAAAATTCTCGCAATTGAAGCGATAAAGGTGAATGAGCCGCATCGCGTTGGCGGTGTACGACTGCTCGCGATCGAAGAGTTGCCGCAGACGTGCGGAATGGCCGAAGTACGGTTTGAAGTTGATCAGCGCGTCGGGAGCCGAGGCAAAATTCGTGACCTCGATGACGAGCAACCGGGGCGGCTCGTTCTTGTCGAGATAGTCGGCCAACACCACCTCGGCCAACTCGGTCGAGATGCCGTTGTAGCTCAGATTGAGCGTACGCTGACCGACGCTGTCGGCAATCGCCGGAGCATAAAACGAATGCACGCCGCGCGAGTCGCCAATGATCACGACCTCGGCCGCTTCGTCACCTCGATACAGCCGCGAGTACCGGGCGTGGCTCGACATAGTGAGTTGATCGAGTCCCCAACCCAAGAGCCGATCACCGCCGATGAGCAGCACGGCAAACAACGCCAACGAGACAAGCCGACGGAAATGAGTCGCGTTCATGGTGACCGCCCTGGCGCGGGCTTGACCACATGCACGACGAGATTGTCCCCTTGGAACTTGCCAGCGCGGGGGCCCTGGGCGTCGGCGCTATCGGTGAACCACGGGCGCTTGGCGAGTTCGGTGGCGACGCGCTCAGCCGACATCGGTCGTGCGGCGAGGTCGCCATCGCCACGACGAAACGTTTGTTTGGCCCAACGAAACGCCGAGATCAGACCCGTGCGCTCGGCCGTCCGCTTGAGTTGGTAACGCACACGTCGTCGGGCGGACTGCGCGGTCGCTTGATTGTGATAAGTAAATACCGCCTGAGCGTCCAGGCCGACGTTGCGACACAACTGTGCCAGATTGTTGTGATCAAAGAGAAAGATGTGGTATGGGTTGTAGCCAATCCAATCGTCGTAGCCGGCCAAGATCTCGGCACTGCCGCCATTGGGCGTGTCGAGAATCAGTCGCCCGCCGGGCTTGAGCGCTTTTGCGCAGGCGGTCACGAACTGCAATGGGTCGGGAACATGCTCGATCACATCATTGCACCACACGACATCGAACTGACGCTCGGGGTGCTCTTGCACAAAGGCTTCGATCGCGCCGTGATAGACGTTCGCACCGAAGAATTGCCGAGCGTACTCGGCGGCGTGCTGCGAGAGTTCGACCCCCATCGCGTCGTGCCCGAGCAGTTTGAGCAGATGGAGCAAGTGTCCTTTGGCCGAACCGACTTCGAGAATATCGAGTCGCCGCTCGGCGAAGCCATAAGCCGGGCAGAGATGGCGTTTGATCTCGGCGAGCGCGTTGCCGTAGCGTTTCTGCTCGGTTTCGGAAAAGACGTAGTAGTCGGCCTCGTAGAGCGCGCCGAGATCGGCGATCCGCGGCGAATTGAACAGCAACTGACAGCCCTGACAGCGATTGAGCACAAATGGCCGGGGCAAAATGCGATATCGATGCGACGAATTGGGCGTCGCCACCGTGCTGCCACAGATCAGGCAGGGACGGTTGACGTCGATCCAATCGCTCTTTGCCAACGCAGAGGAAATCATGGGCGCTCAAAACTGAAAGTAGATAAACGAGTTACCGGTGAAGGTGCCGAACAACGCGATCAGCCACAAGGCACAGGCATTGACGAATCCCATCAGACGCGGATGACGGGCGAAAAACGGACGTGCCTGAAATCGGAAACTCAGGGCTTCACAAGCGACGAGTGTCGAGACCAGAGCTATGCCCTTGACCACCTCGAACTTGAAAGGGACGGCGCTGAAACCGAGCCCGTCGAACATGAAAATTCGTTGCAGCACCATCAGCGCGTCGCTGAACGATTGGGCGCGAAAGAAGACCCAAGCAAAGCACGTGAGTGAAAACACGCACGCGACGCGCAACACTTGAAACGGCCACTCGTCACGGCTGAAGAACGCCGTCAGGCGCGGAAACACGACGCCCGACAGCCGCTGCATGACCAAATACAGTCCGTGCAGCGCGCCCCAGATGACAAACGTCCAATTCGCACCATGCCACAGTCCGCCGAGCAGCATCGTGATCATCAGATTGCGATACGTTCGCCACGTGCCGCCCCGATTGCCGCCAAGCGGAATGTACAGATAGTCACGCAACCAGGTGGAGAGCGAGATGTGCCAACGCTGCCAGAATTCGCTAAAGCTCTGCGCGAAATACGGTCGGTCGAAGTTGCGGCCCAAATCGTAGCCAAAGATCTCGGCGATGCCGATCGCGATCAGCGAGTAACCCGCGAAATCGCCATAGATTTGGAAGGCATAAAAGATCACGGCGATCAGCATGCCCAGCGAGGTCGACAACTCCGGCGCTGCGAAGTGGTTATCGACCACCGGCGCGAGCGAGTCGGCCACGACCGACTTGAGCACGTAACCCCAGAGGATCAATTGCACGCCCGAGAGAAACGCCTCCCAGCGGAGCGGATGATCGCGGTGCAGTTGCGGCAGCAGATAGTCTGCTCGCACGATCGGACCGGCGACCAATTGCGGAAAGAAGGTCACAAAACAGGCATAACGCACGAACGATCGCTCGTGGGGCATGATCCGTTGATACACGTCAATCGTGTAGCTCATCGATTGAAACGTGTAGAACGAAATCCCCACCGGCAGAATGATGTTCAACAGCGGTGGCGACACATGCCAACCGAAGCTGTCGGCCACGGCCACGAACGAGTTCACGAAGAAGCCGAAGTACTTGAAGAAGGCTAACACGCCCAGGTTGGCCACCAGGCTGGCGCTCAGCAACCAGCGTCGTCGCCTAGGATCGTCGGTCTCTCCCAGATACCAACCGAGCCAGTAGTCGAGTGTCGTCGAAAAGCCAATGAGCAGCAGAAATCGCCAATCCCACCAGCCATAAAAGATGCAACTCGAAACCAGGATCAGCCACAGGCGGCTGCGGCCGTGCGTCAACGGATAGAGGGCCGAAAAGATCGCGATGAAGATCAGAAAGGTGAGGCTGTTGAACGTCACGCGCAAACACCTGCTAACATCACGACCAACCGGTCACGTGGGGAGCAAACGCCGATCACAGAAGCCGAGGGCAACCCGCAGGTGTGACCACCGACCATAGAAAAACAGTGTAATTCGACAAACCCACTGAACAAGTCAGGCCAATTTCCGTGGGGGTTTTTGAGAACCCAAACTCCCCCCCGTTGCGATCCGCGAGCCGGACGTGGCGTGAACGCCGAAAACTCGCTCCCTTCGCACATCGACCACTGCGGGAAACGATTGTCACCCGGCGTAGTCGCTGAAATCTCGTTGTCGATGACGCTAGTTTCTCAGACCGTCCCCGCGGGGTCAAGCGGCGCGAGTTTTTGGTAGTGATACCGTTTGGAGATGCGTGCCATGTCCACGTCTTCGTGGACATGCGTTTTCACTGGGAAACATGCCCACGCGGACGTGGGCATGGCACGAGATTTGGATTTGATTAGCCGCACCCGAACTGGCCCGACTCTCGCGCGAGCCATCCCTGTCCCCGTGGGACTCGATGGCTCGCGCATCCGTTCGGACTAGTTCGCCGGAATGAACGAGACGTTGAACTGGAAGAGGTTCAACAGGAAGTTGCCGCTGGCTTGGCCCGGCGTGTACTGCAACATCACGATATCGTTGGGCTGAATGATGAGTCGCTCGGCCGGATCGGAGAGCGCCTTGGTCACGTTGACCCGAATCTTGATGATGCGACCATCACACAGAGTACGGCTAATGATGGCTCGGGTGGGCGGAATGATGTTGCCTGGACCGCTACCGCTTCGGAACACCGTGTTGGCACCGCCACCCGGCGGACCCGCCACCGAACCCGTCGCCATCGCGATCGCGCCCAAGATGTCGAGATCGTAGTCACGCGGCAGCGGTATCTGCGCACCTGGGATGTAACCGCCGACGTAGAACACCTCGTGATCACGCGACTCTAGAAAGACGATGTCGCCGTCATTGAGCGTGATATCGGCTTCGTTGAACGTGAGTTGCTCGGTAGGGCACACTCGCAGCGGAATCCGCAGATGCGAACGTTCAATGCGCGATTCCTTCAACAATTGCCGCGTATCAGCGCCGGCAGCCACGACGGATTGAATCGCCTCGACTTCGACATCGTGCGTCTTGCGGCTGCGCATGATCCACACCGCGTTGTAAGCGTCTTCGCCGGGCAGACCGCCGGTGGCGCTCAAGGCGTGCAACACATCGTTCTCATGTGAGGGGAGATCGATCACCTCGGCCGAGCCACGTTTGCCGACGAAATACGCATCGCGTCGCGTCAGCACGGGCGGCGGACTGGCATCCTCGCGAATCACCAAGATGCGGTGCACTCGGGGACGGATCATGTTGAGCACAACCCGCTCTTTGCCCGCGGCAACGATCTCTTGTTTGCGGTACGTCTCGCGGATCAACTCGCCCGCCTGATGCAGCGTGAGTCCCTCGACGCGGAGCGGTGGCACGTGCGGCAACTCGATGGCACCGTTGGCTTGAATCTCGGTCGGCACGCCGGTGACCGGCATTTGAATGTAACCCTTGGCCGGGTAGTACTCGCTCGAGATGGCCGGTGTCGATGAAACCACCGGCGAGTTCAATCGCTGCTCGTTCGACGCGGGCAGAATGTCCTGCACAAACACGCCCAGCACGTCGCCAGCGCCCAACGTGTACGTCTCGGGCGGCTGAATCCGCAACCGGGTAAAATCGACCGGCACCATCGAGTTCCGCGACGTGCCCCGGAACTCCGGCGCCAAGCGCGGCGCGGGAATCGCATCGTAGCCAGCCGACACGCAACCGACGAACAACGGTACGCACAACGTCAACCAACGCAGCTTCTGCAGCATGGCTTGGGACCGCTCGCTGGGGCTCATCGGATCACCTCATCTTGACGACGGTCGTAGCGACTGGCCTGTAAGGGAACCGGCTCCGGCGCGACGGGCGGGACCACCGGTCGCGACGCCGTCGTGGGGACCGCTTTGGCTTCGCAGGTGGCCGGGCTCGACATAACGACCTTCGACCGATCGCTGTAACTGACCGGCATCCCACGCCCGGCCGCGCCACTCTCGGGCGGTAACGGTGCCACGGGAACCGCCGATTTAGCCATGGACGTTTGACTCACGGTCTTCGCTTTGACTCGCGGCACCACCGATTCGGTTTGGGCCACCGCTTCTACCGGCGCGGCCGCTTCCGGCACCGGCGTTGATTTGCTTGTCATCCAAACCGGGATCACGCTCTTGCGCTTCTCGGCCACTTGCGTTTTCGTTGTGTCAAACGCCTGCGGTCGAGGCGGCGTCGGTGGCGTTACGGTTTGCGACTCGAACGAACCTGCCTTGGGCTGAACCGAGACCGGTGGCTTGGGTGGGGGCGTGATCACCGGCTTGGGCGGCGTCGACTGCTGGGGATTGATCGATGACGGAGGCGCTGGTGGCGTCAGCGGTTTGGCCGGAGGTACGATCAACGGCTTCACCGGAGTCGTGGCTCGCGGCGGCATGATGGGTTCGGGGTGCGGCGGTGCCACGCTCTCGCCATCCGCCGTCGGCGTATCGACGATCGTCGGGCGATGCACATCCACGTCGGTCTCAGCATGATGCACAAAGCCCGCATCGTGCGGCGCGATGCCTCCTTGCGACGGCACGAGGGTGAAGTGTCCCACGCCTTGGCTCTCGGCCGATGTCGCGCCGGTGTGAAAGCCTTCGTACCAACGCTGGATTGCCTCGCAACCCGCCGCAGATTGATACCACGGCTTCCAGTATTCACGCGGTGGCACGGCCGGCGGGCGACCATCGCCCCCCATGGCCACAGCGTACCAGCCAGCTCGATACCCCGCCGCGAAGTCCGATCGTACCCAGCCCGTTCCCGCCGTCGCAGGGTCGGTCCACCATGACCACCGCGCTCGGGCTTCGTTGACCGAACTGTGTTGCCAATCCTGATAGGCTGCACAACCGCTACAGGCTACCAAGCCTAGTGCAGCGACCCATTGGCGGGAGCGATTGGTCCAGCGATGGGTTTTCATTTGTAAAGACACCCGGAGCCGAGGCTCGCGCTCGTGTTAAATTGGTCTACGATTCGGACAATACGCTTTCGACGACTATCCGTGACGATCCTTGTCACACAAGCAAGCCGACAATCCCTTGCGCAAGGCTTGACTCACAAGACCGTATCGTCGTGCATCATGCATAACCAAAGTAGGACGCTCGATTTCGGCAACACCGTCATAAGCGGCACAATCCACGTGCCGACTAAGTTGTATGACCATCAGAACTTAGGCTTAACTGCTTGAAAGGCGGATAGTTCCGCGATTGGTCCGCTCAATCACGTTTGGTCATACCCCGCACAAGACGTATCCCCCTGGTGATTACTCTCGACAAAACCAGCAAATTTCGCGCAGGACGAAAACGTCGTATGGTAACGGTCGTAACGATGCCGCAAAGCTACCGAGCGAAAAATGCTTTGCCCCACATCGAACCGCGTAGAACGTCTATTCGAGCTGCGCAAGACTCAACAACGACGACAGGCAGTGTCGAACTCTCAGCGACGAATGCTGCCGGGTGCTGAGCTACGGCCAATTACGTCCAGCTAATCGTTACAGATCGCCACGCCACTCGCGATCGATCAGCTTGTCGAGCGCTTCGGGCAGATGCTCGACAAAGTTTTTCCACCCCGCCTCACGCGCCTGCTCGTCAAGCTTGTTGATCGAGAACCGCTCGGCCGCGCGATACTCGATCTTGCGCGTGATGCACTCGGCCGGCAGCAGATTGCCGTAGCGATACTTCGTGAAGTGGACCTCGCCAACCACGCTGCACTGCGAGGCCCGCGCGGGATGACGGTACTCGGGCACGCGCAACAGCTCGGTCCGATTGTTGTCCGTCGCAAACACATGCAGGTCCAACTGACGGGTCGGACCACGCTTTGGGCCCCGAGCGCGCACGAAGACGTATTCATACGTCTCGATCTTCTTCGTCACGTCACGTGGATCAGCCACGCCGTTCTTGTACACCATCACGAGCGTCCGCCAACTCTTGGGATCGTACGGATCGTCGCCCGAGGGGAAGACACCCAGCGAGCGGATGTTCTGCACCGACTTGAGCACGAACTCGTCGAAGTCAAGCGTCACCTTCGATCCCTTGTATCCCACCGTGGCCGCAACCGGTCGATGATGCAAGTACAACTCATCACTGTCGAGATCGCGGCATACTCGCGCTGTTACCGAAACGAAATTCTGTTCCAAGTAACTGATAATCTGTCCGCCCGAGAGTGTCGGCAACGATGCCCGATCTTCGACGCCAATGTCCAAACCAATCGACACCACCGCGCGACGCG
>JAEUIL010000501.1 GCA_016794255.1 Planctomycetaceae bacterium
TTGTTGGTTCCATTCGAGCCGGTAGGTATGATTGGCAAAAGCTCTATTCCCCCACACGCCGTCCACCCGTCTCGCCATGCTCGCATTCCCTTGCTTCGTTTGGTGTCTGCTCGGACTAAGTTTACTACTCACCGACAACGCTCGCGCTGAAGACGGCACCGAGATCAAGCTGCAATGGCAACCTCGCAGTAGTGCGGTTAGTTGGTACACTCCGATCAGGCTCACGGTCGTGGCCGAGAAGCCAGAACACGTCAAAAAGATTCCGGACGGGTTGGCGAACCCGCGGTACACGACGATCTCGCTGGGTCCGAAAGAGGCGACACAAAAGTTTACGCTGCTCATCGACGAACCCGCCGACAAGCCGCAGCGCCTGTGGGCCGACAGCAACGGCAATGGCGATCTGAGCGACGATACGGAACTCAAATGGGATCGTCTCATCGATGGGCGCACCGAGTATCGCGGTAACGCCCAGTTCTCGGTCAATTATGGTCCCGCCAAGCGAGAGTTAGAATTCTCACTGTATCGCTTCAATCCCAAGCAACGTGAAGACGCCAAGACGTCGATGTACTGCGCACGATCTTGGAGTTGTGTCGGCGAGTTGGAATTGTCGGGCAAGAAGTATCGAGTGGTACTCGACGACGCTTTGGCGACGGGCGATTTTCGCAATGCGACCGGCGTGTTCTTGTGCGTGGACGTGAATGCCGACGGCGCGTTTGATTCTTCGCGCGAGCGGTTCGACGCTCGGAAGCCGTTCAATGTGGGCGGTACGACGTATGAGCTGGCCGACATGGCCGCCAGCGGCGAGAGTTTCAAGTTGGTGAAGTCCAAGCAGACGGTGCCAGAAGCGAAGCCAGCGGCAGTCATTGTGCTGGGCAAGCCTGTGCCGGCGTTTGAGGCCAAGACGCTCGACGGCAAGCCACTTAAGTTTCCTGACGATTTCAAAGGCAAGACGGTGATGCTTGATTTTTGGGCCACTTGGTGCGGCCCGTGCCGTGCCGAACTGCCGAATCTCAAGAAGGTTTACGCCGAGTTTCGAGCGAAGGGTTTTGAGGTCGTCAGCATCAGTCTCGACAATGTCGACATGCGCGAGCAGGTGCATGAGTTCGCCAAGACCAATGAGATGTCTTGGCTGCACATTTACGAAGGTAAAGGTTGGCAGGCTTCGTTGGCTGATCTGTATTCGGTCCGAGCGATCCCAGCGTGCTTCATCGTCAACGGCACGACGGGCCAGTTGATGGCCCAAGGAAGAGAAGCGCGCGGCGAGGCTCTGCAGAGCAGCGTCGAACGTGCGCTAGCAGGAACACCCACCGCTCCAAAAGTGGAAGAGCCTGTCAAACCGGCTCCGAAGCCCTCGCAACCTTCTCCCACACCGCCCACTCCCACACCGCCCACTCAGCCCGCCGCGCCTCCCGATCCGCTGTTGGCTATCGCCGAAGCGACCGCCAAGGCCGGCAAGCTGTTGCCGTATCCGAAGTTCGTCGAGCAGCGCGCGGCCCCCGTGCCGGCTCACGTGTCACTGCCCAAGCCGTCGACACAGGTGATGCGCGGCCGAGATGTTGCTCGGGTAGCCCGTGAAGCTCGTGTGCGAGTCGGGTTTTATTACCACTGCAAGAACGGCGATCACTGGCATGTGCGACTCAACGGCGCGTATGCGATCGCCAGCGACACGATCGCCACCGCCTGGCATGTGTTGCAACCGCCTGCCAATTTCCGCGATGGCTTTGTGGTGGTGCTCGACTCGCAGGATCAGTTCATTCCCATCAAGACAGTGCTGGCTGCCGACGAACGAATGGATACGGTCGTGTTGCGGTTAGCGACGAACGCTCTCAAACCGCGACCGTTGAGTAGCGACATCGCAGCCGGTGACACGGTCTTTTGCCTCAGCGAACCATTCGGCCAGCGTGATTACTTTAGCGACGGAATCGTGAATCGGTTTCGGCCCGTTGGCGGCGGTAAGACATTAACCGGCACCGACTCAGCCGGTTTACGCGTGAATGTAAGCACCGACTGGGCTCCGGGCAGCAGCGGCTCGGCGGTGCTCGACGATCGCGGTAACATCGTGGGCCACGTGGCGACAATTACGGTCTTATCCGCCAACTCGTCGGCTGCTTCGAAGACCGATTCGCCTGAAGCCCCGCCAGCGCGCCCCGCCACGCCAGCGACGCTTACCTTGCACGATGCGGTGCCAGCCAGCAGCGTGTTGACGTTACTCGAAGTGGTAAACAAATTGTCGCCTTAGCTGAGTTTTTCACGTGTGAGGCGCAACAAAGACGGTTTCCGCTCGCAACGTCTATCATTCATGGAAACGAAACTGTGAAAGCCATCCTCGCTCTGCTGATCGTTCTCGCCCCGCTGACGGCGTTGCACGCTGCCGATTTCGACATCACCAAGTTCGGTGCGACGCCCAACGACGTCAGCGATGACACACTCGCCATTCGCGCCGCGCTGGAGGCTTGCGGCAAGGCAGGCGGAGGCACCGTCTTTGTGCCAAAGGGCGTGTTCATCGTCTCACGGCAGAAAAGCGAAACGCCCATCTTGAGCATTCCAGCGAAAACGACTGTACGCGGCACCGGCACCGAAAGTACGTTGAAGTTCGACGCCAAGGTGAATCAATCGAATTTCTGGCGAATGCTCGGCTCGATCGAGGATTGTTCAGACATCACCATCCGCGAGTTGCACCTCGACGGCTCGAACACCCACGCAGCCTACATCAAGGGCCAGACGCCCGAGCAGAGCCACGGGATCTTTTTCTATCGCCGCGGCGGACGCATCGAACGCGTAACGGTCGAGGACTGTCTCATCGAGAACTTTACCGGTGACTGCGTGGCGTTTTCGCAGGGTTGCCGCAATTTCACGATCCGCAATGTCACCGTGCGTAACTTCATCCGGCAGGGTATTCAGATGGGCGGCGGCAAGGGAGATGGCGGCCACCTGGTCACCAACTGCCGCGACCTCGAACACACGATCAAGCCCGGCGGCAGCACGATCCATGTCGAGCACGCCGAAGGGGGCAAAGGATTTCGGATCGAGAAGAACGTATGTCGCGCGAATCTGCTGGCGGGGGGCGGCGCAGAGGACCTCATTGTGCGCGACAATGACGTGATCGGCCGCATTGAAGGCAACAGCATCAAGAATGGCCTCTTTGAGAACAATCGCCTGACCGGCATCGGCAAGCGAGCGCTCATGCAGTTCGGCTACGCCGATGGTCTCGTCATTCGCGGCAACACCATCCGGTCCACCGACGAGGCCACCGGCATCTACGTGTGGGGCACTTCACGCTACAATCCCGCGCCGTCGAAACGCGTCTTGATCGAAAACAACACCCTCGACCTCCCCGGTCTGCCCATTTCGCTCAACGGCGTGAATGGCGGCACCGTGAGGGCTAATAAAGTCACAGGCAGCCAAGCGCAAGAACCGGTGAAAGTCAGCCGCGCCACCGAGGTTGACGTCATGCAGTGACAGCGATCAGTTGGGCTACCGGCTCCCCTATCCGATCGACGCCGCTGAGTTGAACTCGATTCGTCCCGAGGGCACCACCACCGACTTTGCAAACGGGCTGGCGTCAGCCGTCGATCTGTTATCGGCCGGGGCGCGTGTTCGATTGCTGCCGATTGCACGTCACACTTGTCCCAGCCATGAGCGATCGCCAAGGACTTCCGCAGGTCTGTGTCCAATAGAATCAGAAGACGTCATTCCCAGGGGAACGTATGAGGTCGCCACCCAAGTTCTGTTAGTGATGTATCGGCGTCGCCTGACCGGGTGGAGTCGATCGCCCTGAATGATTTCGTTCTGAAAGCTGGTTTCCTGGCAAGTACCGCGGCGACTTTTTCTCGCATATAGAATCCCAGAGCGTCGCCGACCCACAACTTGCTGTCAGGACAGGTTAAAATCGGAGCCTTCCGCGACACTGTTTGCCGATTTTTGGAAGGTGCCTGAGATGAACTGTCTGCCAATTCCCATCGCTCTCGTGTTGTTCATCGTCTTGATGGGCTCGTCGACCTTCACCAGTATCGCGGCACCGGCAGACAAGACCAAGCCGATGGCAAAGCCGGCTCCCGCGCCGATTGTTTATGAAGCGGCTCCGAGCGCTGTGCTCGCCCCCAAATCTTGGCAGGTCGCCGAGTTAAAAGGGAATACTTTCGTTGCTGGCGAATGGCGCGGCAAACCGGTAATCAGTGCAGCTGGCAAGTCGCTACTGCTGATCACGCCCGTAAAGCTCGATGTGAACACACGCATTCGGGCACAGTTCCGTTTTGTGACTCAAACAACGAGCAGCTTACAGCTGGCTGTCGGCCTCTCCAATGCGGGTGACCTCAAAGAGAAAGGCCGCACGATCAGCATCACGGGCGGACCGACTGCTATCGGTTGGGCGGTGTCCGATCCGCGTTCGACCGCTCGCTTGCCGGTGACCAGCGGACAGTATCGCCCTCAGTTCATCGTAGAACGAAGTCTAACGTGGCCTGAAGCGTTGCGTGCCAATGTCGAGGCTGACATGGTTGCGTCCACGCCGCTCTACGAACGGCTCTTGACGCTCGATGTCGTTCTGCGCGATCACGGTTATGAAGTCTCGCTCGATGGCATCCCCCTTACGACGGTTGACTCGCCTGAAGTCGAGCCGCGCGGCCTTGCCCGCATCATGCTCAGCCCGAACGTCGAGCTCCAAACCGTGACCACGAGCCCTGCGCCGCTCGACAAGTCCTGGCTCCATCATCCCGTCGCGCTAGATAGTGTGTTGAACGCGGGCAAAATCGACGGAGCCAAGGTCGTTCACGCTTCGTTCGCGAAGTCGGGACAGTTCGAGCATGGCGGTGTGCCGTTCAGATTGAGCGAGCCGAACTCGGCCGGTAATGACCACGTCGACGTGGGGGCGAGTTGGTTTCGACAAGGAAATGTCACCGGTCGCTACAGTGGTCGCGGCACGGATGCCCTGGCCGCGCGCTGGCCCGGTGCTTTGTTGAAAGATCCGGCCCGCATTACCGTGCGCTTGCCGATGGCTCGCTATCGTGCGTTGCATCTGCTCGCCGCGGCCGATGCCGAGAGCGACTCGGTGCCGATCGTCACTGCCCAGTTTTATCGGGCCCAGGCCGGCTTTCCGAAAAATTTCGTCGCCCAGGTACCGGCCTTCTCCGCCCAGTCGACAGTCGCCGACGCGATTGCGGTCCAGACGACTGACAGCAAGCAAGGCAGGCTCTATCACATCACGATTCCCATCGACGCGGGTGCGCTCGCCGAGTTCGATGATCTCGATTTCGTGGATGTGGAACTGACCAAGCAGGTGATGATCTACCGCGCCTCGCCCGACCCGATGTACTACAGTTGG
>JAEUIL010000522.1 GCA_016794255.1 Planctomycetaceae bacterium
GCTACGATCGCCGTTCTCGGTACACTCGATACCAAAGGTGAAGAGCATGCCTTCGTGGCTGAGCAAATTCGCACGCAGGGCCTGCACGCGCTGTTGATCGACGTGGGGACCGGCGCGCCGGCGACGGTGGCGGTCGATGTACCGCGCGAGACCGTGGCGGCGGCGGGGAACGTCGATTTGGCGGCGGTCGTGGCCCAGGGCGATCGCGGAGCGGCGGTGGCAGCCATGTCGCGCGCGGCACCCGAGTTGTTGCGGCAACTGTACGCGGCCGGACGAATTCAAGGCGTGGTGTCGCTCGGCGGAGGTGGCGGCACGGCGATCGCCACCGCGGCGATGCGGGCTTTGCCCTTGGGTGTGCCGAAGCTGATGGTCTCGACTCTGGCCAGCGGCAACACCGCGCCGTATGTCGGCGCGAGCGATATCGTCATGATGCCGGCCGTGGTCGACATCGCGGGGTTGAATCGCATTTCACGGAGCGTACTGACGCAAGCGGCCGGCGCGATTTGTGGCATGGTTGCCAGTCGCGCGCGGCACTTGGCGACGCAGACGAACGACGAGCGGCCGATCATCGCGGCCAGCATGTTTGGCAACACGACCGGCTGCGTGCAACAGGCTAAGGCGATCTGCGAGTCGGCCGGGTTTGAAGTGCTGGTCTTTCACGCTACCGGCATGGGCGGCCGCACGCTGGAGTCACTCGTGGCTGCCGGCTGGATCGCGGGAGTGCTCGACGTCACCACGACCGAATGGGCCGACGAGTTGGTCGGCGGCGTGTTAAGTGCGGGCCCAAATCGGCTCGAGGCCGCCGCTCGCGCCGGAGTGCCGGCCGTCGTCGCGCCCGGGTGTTTGGACATGGTCAACTTCGGTCCACCAGAAACGGTGCCGCTGCAGTTCCGCGCGGGACGCACGTTTTACGCTCACAATCCGCAAGTGACTCTGATGCGGACGACTCCGGCCGAGTGCGCCGAGTTGGGCCGAATCATTGCCGAGAAGCTCAACGCCTCGACGGGACCGGTGAGCGTATGCCTGCCGTTACGCGGGATCAGTGTGATTAGTGCGCCCGGAGGCGTGTTCCATGATCCCGAGGCGGATCAAGCGTTGTTCGGCAGCTTGAAGCGGCACTTGCGACGCGAGATTCCGGTGATCGAGATCGATGCGCAGATCAATGATGCGGAGTTTGCGCGGGCGTGTGCGGAGAGGTTGCTGGAGATGGTGGGAGGGAGTGTTTAGTGTTTAGTGTTTAGGCGCGAAACCGCAAGCGAGCTACGTGAGTCATTAGCTCCGCTCGACTCGCTCAACTAAATACTAAACACCAAGCACTAAACACTAACCTACTCACCTACTCGCTCGCAGCCGCTCACGCAGCTTCACCCACCCTTGCAGGATCGTCTGCTCGGCGGTCGCTTTCACCAGAGTGGGACTCACGGTTGCGATCAGGCCTTTCATCTCGGTGACGGTTGCTTGCCAATCGAGCTGCGCGCCTGCGTCGTAGGCCGAGATCTTCATGCGGGATTCGACCCGGATGGCCACGCCAATGCCGGTGATGAAGAGCCGCATGACGCCCGCCTCGGTCGGCTGCAGCTCGTCGAGTTTGATCTCCAGCTTAAGCGTGCCTCGCAAGAACGAGACGCCTGGCTTAACGACCGCGCGCAGGGTGTTGGCGTCGACCCGTTCGTGACTTACAAGGTCGGGAATGTTCTGCGGCACGGTGTCGAGATCGATCGCGGCATGATAGAGCCGCTCGGGCGTGACCCCGGCGAAGAGTTCGGTGCCGCCGAATTGCAGATTGCTGGCCATGGTGGGGGCGACGGAGTGACCCGCCCTAAAGACGAGAAGCTGAACACGCACGCGAGCCTCGACACGACTCGCTTATTTATGATGGTGGCGGAGCCCATCGCGGGCAAGCCCCTGCCGCAGGGTTGCGAATTTGCCCGGCATATCGTGCGGAGCGCGGAACGCTATTTGGCCAGGACAATGTCCTTCTTCGTACTCTCGACAATCGCGCGCAGCTCGGCTCGCTCGGCCGTCGGCACCTCGAAGCGATTCATCGTCTGCGTAAAGTCATCGATGAACGCCTGCCACTCGCCTTCGGTAATCTCGAGATGGGCGTGCGAGTCGTACATCGATTTGCCGCTGTACTTCTGTGGACCACCGGTCGCCCAGCAGACCATTTCCGTAACCAGATACTTGAACCCCTGGCGCGAGACACGATGGTGCGCCTCGTCGACCTTGGGGTTCGCGTTGAGCCGTGGGTCGTCCATCACGCGATCGATAAAGTCATCAACCACGACTGCGATGTTGTAAACGCCACCAAGCCGTTCATAGAGCGACGGAATCGACATGCAACTCTCCATGGGGCCGTGAACGGCGGTCGCGCTGGGCGCGCGGGTGAAACGTGGTGCGGGTGTCGGCGCGAAACCGCAAGCGAGCCGCGCCGTGGAATGAAATGGTCGATCAAACAACTACGAGCACAGGCCGCGATCATCGCTCGCGGCTTGTGGATCATAGCAGGCCTATTTGGTCGTACCAGCCGGTAGGCCCGGGACACCGTCGGCTCCGTTCGGGATCTGGATCGTCGAGCCGGTGAAGTCGTTGCCGATGGGCTCGTATCGCCCCCCGAGATGCTGTGCCAAAAACGCCTCGGTCACCGCGTTGAAACTCATCCGGTTCTCAGGCCGCGCGAAGCCGTGACCTTCGTCGGGATACAGCACATACGTCACCGGAATGCGTTTGTCTTGCATGGCTTTGACGATCTGATCGGCCTCGCTCTGCTTCACACGCGGATCGTTCGCCCCTTGGGCAATCAACAGCGGCTTGACGATCTTGCCGACGTGCGTCAGCGGCGAACGATCGTCGAGAAACTTCTTCCCCTCGGGTGTGGTGTGATCGCCGACGCGATCTTTGAACATCTGAATTGCCGGTTGCCAGTACGGCGGGATCGTGTTGAGCAGCGTGATGATGTTCGACGGGCCGACAATGTCGACACCGCAGGCAAACACGTCGGGCGTGAACGTCAAGCCGACTAACGTCGCGTAGCCGCCGTAGCTGCCGCCCATGATCGCGA
Organism: Planctomycetaceae bacterium; assembly: GCA_016794255.1. GTDB lineage: Bacteria > Planctomycetota > Planctomycetia > Pirellulales > PNKZ01 > JAEUIL01. Next base: position 3,062 of record JAEUIL010000522.1, read on the forward strand.
TCTGTTTCGGATCGGCGATTTTCTGTTCGATGCTCCAATTCACGGCATCGAGCAAATCGTCGTGCATCTTGCCAGCCCATTCGCGATTGCCGGCGTTGATAAACGACTTGCCGAAGCCCGTCGAGCCGCGGAAGTTCACGCTCAGCACCGCGTAGCCACGATTGGCCAACATCTGGTGCACCGGGTTATATCCCCAGTCGTCGCGCGCCCAAGGACCGCCGTGAACGTCGAGCACCATGGCGAGCGGTTGCGACGGCCGACCTTTGTCGCCCGGATCGGTGTTCTTCGGCAGCGACAAGTAGCTCACGAGGTCGAGCCCATCGCGCGACTTGATCACGACCGGATGCATTTTCACCAACGGCAAGCCATCGAGGTCTTTGCGATTGCTGAACAGATACTGGGCCTGTTTCGAGCCACGTTCGTAGCGATAGTATTTCACCGGGCCATCGTCGCGCAAGAAGGCGACGATCCACAGCTTGTCGTCGAGCGTGCGGTTGGCGACTTGCAACTCGCCCGGGTCGACCGTGCGGAGATACTCGATCTCGGGCCGAATCTTTTCGTCGAGAATCTGCCACTCTTCGCGCGTGTAGTTGAACGAGACCGCCTCGACCGTGTGTTCGGTCGGATGACTGAGCACGCCGCCGACGTCGGCCTTGTCGTTGGCCGCGACCACTTTGGTCTCCTTGGTTTTCAGATCGTACGATGTGAGCGCGGCGGTGTTGCGACCGCGACTGTCGAGCATGTAGAGAATGTCGCCGGTCTTGTCGAAGCCCGCGGGGGAGGTGGTGAGATCGTCCTCCATCGGGATCTGGGCAAACGGCTTGAAGCCCCCCATGCCGTCGGCTTCAAGCAACTCGCGACCACCGGTCGGACCATACTTCATCGCGAACCGCACCCGGTAATCGTCGTCGGTCACGAAGCCGAGCAAATTCTGATCGTTCTTGGCGACCAACGTCCGCTCGCCTGTGGTCAGATTGAGTCGATACAGATCGTGGAACTGTTCGTCACGATCGTTCAAACCGAGCAGCAACTCGTTGGGGAACTTGTGACTCACGCCCTCGATTTGCGCGGCGACTTTCTTGAACGGCGTCAGATCGCGGGTTTCGAGCGTGTCGATGTTCGTGGCATAGACGTGGAAGTTTTCGTCCCCTTCGTTGTCTTGCACATAGAGAATGTGCTGGTTCGAGTAGGCCCAAAAGTAGCTGCGAATGCCACGCTTCGTGTCTTTGGTAACCGGCTTGGCGGCGGCGGGATCGTCGATCGGCCCGACGAACACGTTCATCACGTTGTTGACCGACGCCAGGTAGCTGATCCGTTTGCCATCGGGACTGCTACGCACCGCGGCTTTATCAGGATTACCAAACAGCACCTGACGCGAGATCAACGGGACATTGGCGAGATAGGCAGGAGTTTTCATCGGAGCAGCCGCGGCGGGCGCGGGATTGGTGGTCGGCATCGGATTGGGAGTCGCAGGTGTCGCCGGCTGGGCCGAAGAGGTCGGAGCAGTCGGCGCTGGAGCCGCGGCAGGGGCTTTGGAGTCGGTGGCAGGTGTCTTCGGCGCGGGGATGCTCTCGACCGGAGCGGTGATCGGCAGGGTCACCTTGGGCGGCGGCGGGGGTGTCTCGGCCGGATTGCACCCGACCACGTTGATGACACAACCCGACAAGATCAGCGCAGCTAGACTCCATCGCATCGCAGAACCTCCTCCTGAGTTTGAATCTTCAGGCGCCAGGATAGCGGAAACGAGCGCGAAGCCTCAAGGCAGGTGAAGCGCCACGGCGATTTAAGTGCTTGGTCACTCTGGACGCCAATCGCGGCGCTCCGCACAATGGCCCCGTGATTTTCAACGCATCGGGGAAACGAGAGTAATATGGCCAAGTCAGCCGCTAGCAACGAGAAGTTCGCCGTTGAAGTGCAACTCTTTACCGACGGCGCGTGCAGCGGCAACCCGGGTCCGGGCGGTTGGGCGTTTGTCTTGCGACATCCGGCGACCGGCAAAGAAATCGAGCGCTCCGGTGGCGAAGAGCTGACCACGAACAACCGCATGGAGTTGATGGCGGTCGTGCAGGGGCTCACCGCTCTCACCCGGCCCACGAACGTCGAGCTACTTGCCGACAGCGTGTATGTCGGCAAGGGGCTCAGCGAATGGATGCCGAAGTGGAAAGCCAATGGCTGGCGGCGCAAAGATGGCTCGAAATGGGCGCCGGTGAAGAACGACGATCTGTGGAAGCAGCTCGATCAGTTGATCGCTCAGCACCAGCTGATTTTTACCCACGTCGCAGGTCACAGCGGGCATGTCGAGAACGAACGGTGCGACGAGTTGGCCGTGGCGGCGTATCAGAAGTATCTCGGTCGCCGGTAGAGCGTCTGTCGTTAAGTAGGGTGGGTCGAGCGAAGCGAGGCCCACGCGGACAGCGCTACGTTTAAGATTGCCAAGTCTTCGTCACTTCGGTCAGCGTGGGCCTCGCGTTGCTCGACCCACCCTACGACGCGCTTGCCTATCAAAACGCTGACGGCGATCAGCGGTTGCCATCAGCCCTGTCCCGGCTCATGGTTCGCGCTGACCGCCGTCCATTGGTTTCGGCAGTCGAATTGTCAGGAAAAAATACGTTCGCTCTCTTACGTTACGTGCCGGGAGTTTGGCTCTCCGCCTGGTCGATCCGTTGCACACTGCGGTTGCGACGGGGCGACTTCGCCACGCTCCACTCTTTGGTCAAGGTCTCGAAGACCTCGGGCGATTCATAGCGGACGATGTTCTTCCCTTCCGGGATCGGGCCGACGAGCCCTTCGAACACCGGCATGCCACGAATGCCCAAGTCGGTACTGCAATCGTCGACGCCAATTTGGGTGTGCATCTTTGCGATCTGGTCATGCTTCACAAAGTCGCGAATCCGAATCTTGCCGTCTGCGCCGCGAGTAACGACTCGAAAGATCTCTTTGGCCATGAGCATTATGCCTCGTCTTAACCGGACTACCGAAACCGATGCCGCGTGCTAGCAAGATCAGACATCGTCCATCGTCGCGGCTTCGGTCCAAGCAATTCTGGTCGCGTGTTACCACGGGGCTATGTGCCACGTTCGACATAAGAGATTCGCCCGGCACACGACGCCCGTCGGGCCAAGCCTGCACGATCGTTACGACCGCCCCGCTCGACGATTGCGGCGAAAAACGCGCTCGAAATCCGCGTTACTTGGCGATCTTCTTCCGCAGCGCGGCGATCACTTCTTTCGGCACGAAGTGCGCCAGTTCCTGATCACCGGCCAGCCGGGCGATTTCTTTGATCAGCGAACTCGAAACATGTGCGAACTCTTTGTCGGCCATCAGCACGATCGTTTCGATCTCGGCGTCGAGCTGGCGATTGGCGACCATCATGGTTAGTTCGTTCTCGAGATCCTGCAACGGCCGCACGCCGCGGATCATGACCTTGGCGCCGCACTCGCGGACAAAATTCACGGCCAAACCCGAGAACGACCGGACCTCGACGTTGTCGAGTTTGCGCGTGACCTTCTGCACCATGGCGACGCGCTCTTCGACCGTGAACAACGGATTCTTGCTGGCGTTGATACCGATGCCGACGACGAGCTTGTCGACCAATCGGCTCGCGCGCTCGATGATGTTCACATGTCCGAGCGTGATCGGGTCGAACGACCCGGTGTACACGGCGGTGAGAAATTTGTGCTTGGGCATGAGAGGCTGCAGCTTGAGCGGACGTCTAGCGCCGGACGTTACGAAGGTTTGTTGAGCGTCGTTCGCGCGATGACGTAGAACACGATTTTTGCCAAGGAAAACACGATGGCGAACACGACTCCAAAGATGATCGGAAGCGCTCCCATTTGCAATATTTGCGGAGCCACAACTCGATAGTATTCTTGAGTCGGCTGGTACATCAGATATTGGCTTAACATGCCCGCGCCCAGCATAGGAATCTCTGCCACCAGCGCGAACAACAGCCAGCGACTAAGACTCGATTGAGCCCCCGGCACACGGCGAAACACGCCGATGGCCGACCACAGGAACAGGCCCGACAGAACGAGCTTCACCAGTGCCACGGGCACGCCGAGCAGCAGAGCCTGGCGGTACGCCGCGTGAAAGTTCTTGACGGCAGGGTTCCCGGCTTGCTCGGCGGGCAGCGGCATTGTGATGGCCATGACCTGATCGCTAAAGGCACTTGTCACCAGGATGCCGACGTTGGAGACCACGCCGAAAAACGCAAGCACCATGGCAATGACCAACACCGCGGTCACCGCACCGGATAGCACAGGATTGACAGTGCTCATGACCGAACTCCGCAAAGACTTCGTCGTGGAAGGAAACCGCTTTAGACGCCTCTGACGCTAGCGAATCTTCGCCCGAATCTGCTCGCCGGTAAAACCTTGGTTACCACAGGCAAATGCCAGCTCCGACTCGGGCTTCAAGTACACGATCAATCCATAGATCATGAGCGCCAGCCCCGTCGGTGCACAGT
>JAEUIL010000532.1 GCA_016794255.1 Planctomycetaceae bacterium
CCGCCGCCGAAGACGCCGTAGCTCGCGCCGAGCAACACGCTGGGCATCAGCACCGAGTACTGTGTCCGCCGCATCCGCTCGACCGCTTCGCTCACCAAATGCCGGTGCTGCGCCAACTCGGGCCGATTCGAGAGCGCCCACGTGACCAGATCGCACTTGCTCAACTCGCAAGGGAATAAGTCGACCGGCACGGCCACGGGTTCGAGCGGCTCAAGCTGCGTGCAGACATCGAGTCGCAGCAACTCGGCCAGTCGGGCCGAGGCGACGCGCACCGACTCTTGCGATCGGAGCACCTCGTTGCGTCGCACGGACCATTCGGTCGTGGCGCGATCGGCATCGGCGGCCGAGCCTTGTCCCGCGGCGGCGTGATCACCGGTCAGACGCACGAGTTGCCGAGCGGTTAGTTCCACATCACGGGCAATCGCTGCCTCTTGAGCGGCCCGCACCAACTCGAAATACGCCAGCGAGACGCGCCACAGCACGTCGTTGGTGACGGCGTCGGCCGCGTGTCGCCGGGCAAACGCGGCTTGCTGCGCGGCGAGCGGCTCGAACAGCGCGTCGGCCAGATGAAAGTTCATGACCACGCCGGGAAACATGGGCGAGCCCGCGCCGGGTGTCCCCGCGCCCAGACCGCCCCAGGTGTTCGCACGACTCGCGGGAAACACGTTGCCCGTGATGTCCTGGATTTGCGCGTCGTGCTTGTTGTAGTCGAGCCCCGCGCGGATCGACGGCAGCCACATGACCCGTGCCGCGTCGTATTTGGCCCACGCCTGCGTGATCTGTTCACGGGCATACGCCACGCGCAGATTATCACCTTGCGCGAGTCGCAGCGCCGTCGGCAGATCGATGGGATACGTCGTCGCGGCGCTCGGTTGCGCGGCGACGACTTCGGCTGAGCCCGGTGGCTGCGGTGGCGTGGCGCTCGGCAGCGGAGCTTGAGTTGCCGTCGAGGCCGCGATCCGTTCGACACGTGGTTGGTGTGACTCGGCAACCACTTCCACGGCGCTGACTGGCTGAATCTCGCCGCTCGGGGGCGCGGCGCGTGACGCTTGCGGCTCGGCGACTTTCCATGAGTCGGGAATCGACGGCGGCGTCGGTTGCTCGGCCCGATACTGTCGCGCTTGGCGACGCGCGGCGCAGCCCGAGGGTGCGATCGCCGTGGCCGCGATCAAACCGAGACAGCCGAACTTCCACCACATGCCTTTGGCCACACGCCGACTCCACCGCACACACCGGCTTGTCGGTTGCGAGATCAGCGCCCGCAAGTCGCCCGACAAGTCGCTGTTGATGAGATCGGAACGAGCGCATTCGCCGGACAATTCATTCCTACCAGCACAGACAGCATTCCGTGCTATCACGCCCCGTAGATTCGTTACATCTTCGGCGGTTGGTACGGTACAGGACGTACAGTTTGCCCAGGAGTGTAGATCGCCGTATTCGCTCGGATCACTTGCTCGTCGGGTTTGAGCCCTGCGACGATCTCGGCTTCGGCGGCATTGCGCAGACCAATTTTCACTTCGCGACGCACCACCTTGCCTTGCTCGACGACCAGACAAGTGGTCGCGGTCTTGTCGAACGTGAGTGCGGTCACCGGCAACGTCAACGCATCGGGCTTATCTCCCACGACGAGAGCCGCGTGGACATACGAGCCCGGCCGGTATTTGCCGTCGGGATTGTCGATCTCGACCTCGGCCTTGAGCGTGCGGGTCGTTTGATCCAGGTTCCAAGCGACTCGTGTCACCTTGACCGCCAGCGGCTCGATACCAGCGGCCGGAAACCGTAGCGTGACGTCATTGCCGACACCGACACGGGCAGCCGACGCCTCGGGAATGTCGAGATAGACCCGCACCTTATCGGTTCGGGCCAAGACCAACAGTGGCTCGCCCGTGGCACCGGCGGTGACGAGATGCCCGGTGTGCGCGTTCCGGCGTGTGACGACGCCGGGGAACGGGGCGTGCAGCGTGGCGTAGTCGAGCTTGGCCTGTGTTTCCTGCACGCTGGCCTCGGCGACTTTGACGCGCGCCTCGAACGCCGTGAGATCCGCCCGGGCTTGATTAACGAGCGCCACGGCCTCGCCGATCGCCGCTTGGGCGCTCTCGTATTGAGCGGCGGCGGCTTCGCGCTCGGCCTCGGCCACGGCGGCGCTCTGCTGCGTCTCGTCGACCAGTTTCGTGGCGATCGCGTTCCGCTCGTTCAGCTCCTTGATACGGGTCAGCTCGGCGGTGGTTTTTGCGACGAGGGCGTCTGCCTTGCGAATCGTGGCCTTGGCCGAGGTGATGCCCGCTTGAGCCGAGATCGACTTCGCCTCGGCGACCTGCACGCGGGCCTTGGCCTGATCGACTTCGGCGCGAGCTTGTTCGAGCGTCGAACGCTTCTGCTGCAATTCGGCGACCAGCTCGGGGACCGCGATCTGAGCGAGCAGCTCGCCCGGCTTGGTGATCGCCCCCTGCTTGTCGACCGTGGGGCCCTTTACGCGTTGGCCCAACTCGACCGCCATCCGCTCGACGTAGCCCGACACCTTGGCAAACACGGGCGTGATCTCGAACGGCTCGAGGGTGGCCGGTTGCTCGACGATCTGCTGCAAACGCTTCCGCTCGGGCTTGATGACACTCGCGGTCACGGCCGAGTCGTCGGTCGACTGAGCCGTGAGCAGATAAGCGCTGCTGGACAATACGACCGCGGCAAGAACTGCCACAGCGGCACGACGCGAGGTGAGGATGGTCATGATAAGTGAGACTGCGGAGTTAGTTTGGATTGCCAAGCCGACGGCTGGGGTGATGTCAGTCGGCAAATGTCGGTGGGTGTTGATGCATTGCCACCCACATCTGACGCACGCGGATCATTTGCGAACGATTCATTCGCAATGCGGTGATGGTCGCGCGACCGATAGCAGTCAAGCCAATGATTTCGGTCGACGACTCATTCCAAGCAAAGTGATCGGCCCAGCGATCCTGATGCGGATGAAACAACGGCACGTCGGTTTGTGTGACCGCGTCGGGAACCAGCACCTGATCGGACTTGTAACGATTGCACATGGGACAAGCAAGGCAAAGATTCACAAGCGTCGTCTCACCGCCCAGCGCGATCGGGACGATGTGCTCAAACTCGAACGTCGTCGCGGTCAAATCCTCGGCCGTGTGACAGTAGGCACAACAGTCGGCGAATCGCTGACGAACACGCCTTTGGAGTTCGACGGAAACGTAGGGCTTCATGTCCCAGTCGCTTGTGCTTTCGCCTGACTCAGTGTGTACCGAGCGCGCGTCTTAAGAATCGTGAGTTGATCCGATTGTTGTAGCAGGCCGTCCAGTTCGGCTGCTTCCTCGGCAGATAACGATTGCGATTTCTGTTTCGCAAGAAACTCGTCCAGCCGCCCCTGCGCAGCAGGCGCGAGCTTGCCGTCGGCGAGCGCTTCCAATTCCTCGATACTCAAGCTAGTCAACAATTCAGTGGCGAGGCTCATCGTGACGTCTCACATTTCGCCGAAACGACAGGGATCGAAGGACATCAGGCAGAGGTGACTGGATATCATTCACGTTAATGCCATTGTACGACACGCGTGAGTGATGAGAAAGCTGGAACATCGGCTACTGTTGTTGGCGGTGCAATCGGCGGCAAGTCGCCGGCTTGGGCAGGCACGTGATACTCAGGTCACGCGGTGATACACACTCGCCGGATCTTCGGGATCCAGCGAGTTGCTCGTCGTCGGAGCGCGACGTTGCACGATGGCAAAAATCGCGGGAAGTACGAACAGCGTCGCCAACGTGGCTCCGAGCAGACCGCCGA
>JAEUIL010000559.1 GCA_016794255.1 Planctomycetaceae bacterium
CGACATGTCCCGACCAGGATTAGAGCGCGGCTCGGGAACTTCACGAGAGTAGAACCTCATGACTCGCGCCAGTCGGTGGATCGCGTCCCAGCCGCCCGAGTGAACTTGCTCGAGCAATTCCAATCGTGTGAGCGGCGTTGATAACGGATCGTACGGGGCAGTGCTCGATGCATGAATCGTCGTCAGCGGCAGCCGCAGAGAACTCAGCGGTTGCTTGTCGCCCGTACGCCAGTTGTTCATGGCCCGCTCTTCATACGCCAATTGCAGCAGCACTTGAGAACGGTAGTCATTCGGATCACTCAACCAGCTCAGCTCTTGCAGCAATCGCAAGGCACTCGCTTGGTCACGATCGGCGGACCGCGCCGCCTCGATGAGGACTTCGATGATCGGGTTGACGACCGCGGGCGGCACACCTTGCTTGAGCGCCGTGGCGGCGCATGCCCAACGCCAGGGGCGAGCGTCGCTCTCGACCGGCTGTGCGGCGAGAACGGCCTGATACCAATCGGAAATCGACGTGATTTGAGAGATGTTCGGCATTCGCTCGCGCCACGGTAGCGGGCACAGGGCGGGTACTTCCACGAGCGGCGTCTCGCGCAAGCGGTGCAAAGTGACGGCGCGCTTACCTTTCCCCGGCCCGACATAGATTCCGATCTGTTCGGCGAGTTTGGACGCATATCCGCGAATGGGGATACACTCGCTCCACTGTCGGCCGTCGATGCTTGCCAGCACACGCACCCCATACGGACGTGGTATCAACCGCAACCATTGCCGCGTGCCCAAAGCGGGGAACGGCCCACGACCGGGATCATGCGTGCTCTCGGTGTTCTTTTCACTGGGTGACGAAATGTGCACGAACGGCATGCGTCGATTGCGTTCCTGGTACACACCGACGCCCAGGACGCCGGTCCCTTTTTCGTCGATCACAAACACGCCCGCGCCAGGTGTGACGTTCTCGAGCTCGACATCGAGCAGCGACCAGCCGACGTTCTGGACGGGACACTTGATCGTGGCAGCTTTGGCGAGATCGCTTGCCGCGAGGGTCACGGAACCGTCCGAGTTTTCCTTGATCTCTGCGCTCTCGGTCGAGGTCTTAATCCATGGGACGTCACGGGGTCGCTTCTCGACGAGCGCGGGTGCTTCCACGATCGGCGGCAGCGGGAAAGGCGTGGTGTGAATGAGTTGAAGCGAACTAAAGACGCACCGCTTTTCGGTTTCGATGACGATGTTTTGCGGTGCGGCAGCGAGCGGAACTGTCGCAATCAGCACATCTCCGCAACTCAGCACGAGTTGCCCCGACTGATAGCGGAAGTCGACGATCGAGTTGCCGACGCGACGCAGGCAATCCGACTCCGGCCCGCAAAGTGCGAGTTGCTGGGGCGTCGACTGTGTGGTGGTGGTCCGACTCGCCTGATACGCGGCCCAAGAATCGCCACCGCGAAACGTGTATTCAAATGAAGCGCCACTCGTGCCCGACCAAAAGTGAAACCGCACAAACTGTCGCGTATAAAACACGACTCGCAAGGCCGCGCCATCCGGCAACGGAGCTCGCAATTGGGCTAACCCCTCGAGTCCCAGGCCGCTGAGCTTGCGGTCCTTAAAGGGCTGCAGCTGCCCCTTCAACGGTTGAAACCAACGCGTCAGAAGCTGAGGATCCGCCGTCTCATCGTCGAGCTTGGGGAGCGTGAATGCCGCTTGCTCGAACGGTACCGGCGGGGCAGCGAGTGCTGCTGACCACGGCTCGTTCGCAGCGGCCACGATTGGGACCGACTTTTCGACAGGCGATTGCTTGTTCACCTCTGGCGGCGAAGTCGGCGGCGAGACCGTATCCGGCGTGGTTGGTTTGCCAGTCGCCGGCAGCGGACTCTCAGGAACGTCAACTGGCTTCGGCGGAATTCGGGGCGGATCAACGATCACCACCTCGCGTTGTTCCGCGCGGTCCATTCGCAGCCAGTAAACAAGTCCGCCGCCTGCGACGAGCAGCGCTGCTAACACGGTCGCAAGCAAAGCGCGCCGCGAACCCACGGACCGCTCTTCGGCCTGAGCGCGGGCGAAAATCTGCTCGGCCGAGATTTGCGTGCGCCCCAAGGCTTGATGCAGGGTCTGATCAAGCCACAAGTGCTCGCCCAACGCGGCTTGCAATTCGGGAGAGCTGCTCAGCCGCTGCTGCAACGCTTCGATCTGCTCGGCGGACCACTCCTCGGGCGGAGTCTCGACGAGCATTTTCAGCAGTTCGTCGTCACTCACGCGTGGTCATCCTGTACCGCGGGGTCGCCCGACTTGCTCGTCAGGCAATTCTTGAGCGCCTGCCGCGCCCGAAACATGAGCAACCGCGCCGCACCTTCGCTCCGCCGCAGCTTTTGGCCAATCTCGGCCAGGGGCAGCCGATTGTCGTAGCGCAACTCGATGGCTTGTCGAGCGCTGGTCGCCAGGCCATCCAGACAGGTTGGCAATTGATCGGCAAGTTCCTGCTGGGGCGACGCGGCTTCGGGCTGAGCCTCGACCAACTTGTCGAGTTCCAAACAGGTGCGGGTCCATGCCACTTCTTTCCGCCGCTTGTTGCGACGCACGTACTCGCTCAGCACGTTGCGCGCGATGCCCAACAGCCACGGACGCAAACTTGCCGAGACCTGAATGCGTTCGCGAAAGCGAAAGCAGCGCAGAAACACTTCTTGCGTAAGGTCTTCAGCATCGTTTGGTTGCAGCAACCGGGCCCGGAGAAAGCCATAGATCGAACCTTGGTAACGCTCCACGAGTTGGGTGAACGCCTGCTTCTCACCGCGGACAATCGCGGCAATCAACGCCGGGTCGAGCACCCCTTGGGCGTCGACAGCGGGCGGATGCGAATTTGGCGGCGATGGTTCGCGAGGCGAGTCGGCCTGAGACGACATGGCTAGGCGGCCGAGGGGCAAGGTGGGAACGCAACGGACCCTTTTATCGTAGTCGAGGAAAACGTGAGTGGCTACAGCCGTCGACCAACTCTTGGCGGCGGTCGGTCCACCGTCGGACGCCCGGAAGACCCGTGCTAGGGAATTTGGAGTTTCCCATGACTTAGGCTAAGTTCAGGGTTGGCGAATGCGGCGGAATCAACGTGCTCGCCGGAAGTTTACTGCGAATCTGATCGACGAGGATTTTGCGATGTGGTCGAGACTAGCTGCCTGCGGTTTGGTGTGGTGTCTGATGATCGGAACGCTGCCGGCGCAAGAAGGCGTGCGGGTCTCGGATATCGTCCGGCTGATTTTGGCCGAGTACGAGCGCGAGGTGGCCAACAACGCTCCTCCGGCCACGCGCCAGGAAGCGGCACAAAAGCGCGACAAGCGATTGACCGAATTGCTCGTCGAGGGGAACAAGGAACGCAAACCGCAGCACGGTGCGCTGGCGATTGTGTGCATGCACTTGCGCCGCTTCGCCGAGGCTGCCGAGCATTGCGAAGCCGCATTGCAAGATCGCGATAACATGAACAAGGAGGAGGTGCACTACGTGCTGGTGCAAGCGCTGGCGTCGGACAAGCATCTACAAAAGGCCGAGCAGCGGTTGAACGAGGCCTTGGAAAAGTTCCCCGCCTCGCAGCGGATTCCCGAGCTGCACAATGATCTTTATCGAGCGTACCTGCAACTCCGCCAACCGGGCAAAGCCGCGGAGCATGTCATCGCGTTGCTTGAGCACGATTGGCCCGGCATCACCGCGAACCCCCAGCGGATTGACTACTTTCTCCGCAACGTCGATCAGCTCGTGAATGCCTTGCGGCAGGACAAGCAAACCGAACGTGCCTTGACTGAGGTCGAACGACTTCGCGCACGGGCCGAGCGTGCCACGCAAGAAGGCTTGGTCACGATGGCTAGCGCCCAAGGCGGGCTACTCGAAAAGAAGGTGCGGTTGTTGGCGGAGTTGAAACGGACCGACGAAGCTTTCGCGATTTTGCGGCCGATGATTGAAACGTCTGCCCGACACGCCGCCGCCAATCCCAAAGTGATCCCCGCCGCGTTGCAGCATGTGAATCTGGTGCAACTGAAATATCTGATTCAAGACCAGAATGATGCGCCCGACGCTTCGCAAGCGCGCGACGAGTATCTGAGCTTGGTGAATCAGTACTGGAACCACCAGCCGCAGTCGCTGCCACTGGCCGAGGCGTGGCTTACCTCGCGCGCGATCGTGATTCGCTCGCAAATTCGAACCGGTGACTTTGCCGGGGCGGAGAAGTTGCTCGCGGAGCTTACGGAGCGGCAGAAACAGGTCGGCGAAGACCCGGCGCTCGCGGTGATTGTGGCACGGTTCACGTCAAGCGCTCGCACGCTGACCAACAATCTCGCCGCGGAACGCAATCGTGCCGCTCTGATCGGTCAAGCGTACAAGCCGTTCACTGGCGCGACCTGGATCAATGGCTCGCCGTTGAGCGAGGGCGACTTAAAGGGCAAAGTAATCTTGCTCGACTTTTGGGCGGTGTGGTGCGGGCCGTGCATTGCGACCTTTCCGCATTTGCGCGATTGGCAGGAGAAATACGCGAACCGGGGATTGGTGATCGTCGGCATTACGAAACATTACGAATTCGATTTCGATGGCCTCACGGGCTCGCCGCGGCATGTGTCGGGCATCGCGCCAGGCGATGAAGATGCGGCAACGGTCAAGTTTCTGGCCCATCATCGGCTAAAGCATGTCGTGGCGGTGATGCCCGACGATGAATTGTCGAAGGCTTACAGCGTGACCGGAATTCCCCAGGCGGTGTTGATCGACCGCAGCGGTACGATCCGGGTAATTCGCGTCGGTAGCGGAGAAGCCAACGCTGCCGCACTCGAAGCCGCCATCGAGAAGTATCTTGCCGAGACCGCCCAACCCGCCGCAGCACAATAGCCGTGCCTGTTCAAGCGATCCCTTCCTGTTCCTACCCGCTCTCGAATCAACCATGCCCAATCGTCGCCAACTCATCTCTGCCGCTGCGCTGGCGGCCGGAGCCAGGTTCTTCGCACAGCCTACGAACGCCGCAGACAGCAACACTGTCGCTAAACCGGCCGATCCGAATAAGGTGTATCGCATCGGCGTGATCTCGTCGCGCATTCGCGGCAAGCCGCAACGTCTCAACGGTCACACGTGGCATTTCGCGCAGTACTTTCATCCGCAGTGCAATCTCGACGCGATCAAGAAGTACAAAGACCCCGGCACGATCAAGCTGTTTCACGACTATCTGCGCAACCCCGCCATGACGTTTGGTCGTTGGCCGTTTGGCAACACCGTGATCTCGCATTACTACGAGCCCGACGCCGAGTCGGCCAAGATTTTCTGCGAAGCTTTTCCGGGCGTGAAGGTCGCCGAGTCGCTCGAAAAAATGGCGCAAGAGGTCGACGCGATTTGGTTGGGTGACGCCTCGGGCTTTGGCGAAGATCATTTCGATCTCACGGCTCCCGGCTTGGCGAAAGGGTTGCCGACGTTCTGCGACAAGCCCATCGGCGGCTCGGTGGCCGAGACGCGGAAGATTCTCGAATTCGCGCGGCAGCACAAGGCGCCGATCATGTCATCGAGTTTGTTCCGCCATCAATGGGGGACCGAAGAGGCGTTGCGCATGAAAGCCTCGGGCGAGTTCGGACCCATGCAATATGTGATCGCCTCGCAGGCCGGCGGCTACACCGCGGATGGCTGGGTGATCTACGGCCAGCATCCGGTCTGGATGGTCATGACCCTGTGCGGGCCGGGCGTCGACGCTGTGAATCTCTATGCTTACGAGAATACTTGCCACGCGCTGGTGACTTACAAAGATCGTCCGCCGGCCGAGGTGTGGTACGGTCGGCCCGACATGGTCGGTCGCTACTGTTCGACCGCGGTCCATTTCACGAAAAAGGTGTACACCTACACGCCGGCGATCGAAGATCACTATTGGCTCGGACATCATTATCAGATGCTCAACATGGCCGACGTGTTTCGCAAAATGGTCATGACGGGCGTGGAGCCCGTGCCGCATCAAGAGATTCTCGAAGTGACGGCGATTATCCATGCCGGGGTCAAGTCGCGCGAGGACCGCAGTCGGTTGGTGACCTTGGCCGAGGTCATGTCATAAAGTTCGCTAGCGGCGACGATTTCCCATGAAACACAAAACGCGACGGACGCCCATGGTTGCTCGACGCACCGTTTCGGGACGAGCCTGGGGCATGATGGTGGTCGGCGTGGTCGTGTTGCTGGGCGTGGTCTGGCTTGTTAAGGACCAGCAACGGATCGAGCGAAAGAACCTGCTGACCCAAGCCGGGTTCGAGGCTGTCGCGGCGAATCAGCCTCGCTGGCACGCCATGTTATTCGGAACCGACAAGTTCGGCTTTGCCGTCGAGCTCAACGGACGCAATTTGATTGCCGACAGCGAGATGAAGCAGCTCGCGTCCTTGACCTTGCTCGAACGCTTGAGCCTGCATCGCTCGCCGGTGACCGATGCGGGCCTCGTTCATTTGGCGTCGTTGACCAAGCTCAAGGAGCTGCTGCTATCCGATACTCAGGTGGGCAGTGCGGGACTGGTTCACCTGCGCGGGTTATCGCAATTGCATACGCTCGACCTGTCGCACACGAAGATCGACGACAGCGGACTGGTCTACTTGGCGAGCTTGAAGCGACTGAGCGTGCTCAATCTGAGTGGCACCTTCGTCACGTCGGCCGGTTTGGCCCGACTAAGTGGTCAATCGCAACTCACGTGGCTCAACTTGCGCGAGACCGCGGTTGACGATGCCGGACTGCTGGCGTTTAAGACGTTGCCCAATCTCAAATTTCTCAGTCTCTCTGGGACGCGGATCACCGACGCCGCGGTCGAATCACTGGGCGAGCTCTCGCAACTAACGATGCTGTACGTGGCCGACACTCAGTTGACGACTGCGGGCGTCGACCGACTGGCGGCCAGGCTGCCGTCGTGCAAGCTAATCCGCTGATGAACCTGCGCGGCTCAGTCAGCCTTGCAAGATTGTCTCGTACGGGTCGCTTGCCGAACATGGCAAGATTACGCAACGAGCCAACTTGCCGACCTCAAGCGAGCCCAAACGGCCAGCGATGCCGAGCGCCCGAGCACCGCCGAGGGTCCCCAGCTCGACGATCTGCCGCGGCGAGATTTTCGGGAAGGTTTTCGTTACGTAACGGAGTTCGGCCAATAGATTCAAATCGGGGTTCGATCCGCGACCGTCGGTTCCCAAGGCGACCGTAGCGCCTGCATTGAGCAACGCAGCCAGCGGATACGGTTCATGACGGAAATAGGCGTGCGTGCGTGGACAGTAGACGACCGCCATTCGCTCGCGCTGTTGACCCAACCAGGCAGTCTCTGCCGCCGTCAGATAGTTGCCGTGAATGACCAGCGACCGCGGGGCAGTACTTAATACTTGCAAATAGTCGAACGGCTGGCGGAATGCGCTGAGTTCGTCGTGCGGCCAACCAATCCCCATGCCGTCGAGCAGTTCGCGAAACGGTCCCGTCCCCTGGGCGAGCAGTTCCAATTCCTCGCGTGACTCGGCCAAGTGCATCGCCACGGGCAGTTGTCGCCGTTGAGCGCGTTCGATCAAAGCCGTAAGCAAGCGGGGATGTACTGTGTACGGCGCGTGCGGACTCAGGCCGGGCCGCCATTTGGCACCGGGAGCAGTATGATCGAGAAGCTCGTCGACGCGAGCCAGCACTTCCGCGATCCGCGCGGGTTGCAAGCAGATCGCTTCGTAGAAAACGGTCACATCGCACGTGGGTGCCATCGCCGCCGTCCAAGCCGAGCCCGTGGCGATTTCCCCCAGCGCCGCCACACCGCTACGCAGGGACTCGACCAGCCCGAGTTCAATGGACGCAACCGGATCGATGTTCCGTCCGCGCCGCCAAGCGATGACGTCACGAATCCAGTGTGGAAACACTTGCCCCGGCTGACCGAGTGGTTGCGTCAAGTCGCTGAACTCAAGATGCGTGTGAGCGTTGACGAGCCCTGGCATCAGAACGACATCGCCGAGATCGTTCATGGGGGCGTCGCTAGAAGTGCCCATTTGCACAATGCAACCGTTGACCACGGTCACCACGCCCTGTGCGATCGGATCGCCCGTCACCGGCACGACCCACCGGGCACGCCACGCGCAAGGTTCAGTTCGCTCGGGAAGCCATTGCACAGTTGCGAATCCAGGGTGCTCAGAAGGGGGCGAGCCGCGATTTTATCGAAATTTGCCCGATGCACCAAATAATCGCCCCGCCGAACGCATCTAAGTCGCCAAGGGGAAGCAACTTGTCGCCGCTCATTCATCCAATACCGTTTACCTGTGCGAGGTCCGCGCCATGACAACTCGATTCATGCTGGCGAACACCATCGGGGCGAGGCTGCTGACCTTCATCGTGGTCGCAGCGGCCGCGTTGATCCCGGCCACGGAATTGCTCGCCGCGAAACCGAACGTGTTGATCTTCTATGCCGATGACCTCGGCTGGGGCGAGACGGGTGCCTACGGCTGCAAAGACATTCCGACGCCGCACATCGATTCGCTCGCCCAGAACGGCGTGCGGTTCACTCAGGGGTATGTGGCAGCGACGTACTGCAGTCCGTCGCGCGCCGGGCTGATGACCGGTCGCTATCCCACGCGGTTTGGTCACGAGTTCAACGCCACCGCACGGCACAGCGGTTTGTCGCTCAAAGAAACGACACTGGCCAACCGCCTCAAAGAGTTGGGCTATGCGACGTGTGCGATCGGCAAGTGGCATCTCGGTGGCGATGCGTCGCAGGACTACTATCCCACCAAACGCGGCTTCGACGAGTTTTACGGCACCATTAACAACACGCCCTTCTATCACCCCACGCAGTTCGTCGATTCGCGCAAGTCGCTCGACATCCAGAAGATTGACGACGAGAGCTTTTACACCACCGACAAGTATGCCGAGCGGGCCGTCGATTGGCTCGAACGGAGCAAGGACAAACCGTGGTTCTTGTACCTGCCGTTCAATGCGCAGCACGCTCCGCTGCAAGCGCCGCAAAAGTACCTGGATCGCTTTCCGGAAATTAAGGACGAGAAACGCAAGATTTTCGCGGCCATGATGTCGGCCATGGACGACGCGATTGGCCAAGTGCTGGCAAAGGTTCGCTCCTTGGGACAAGAAGACAACACGATGATCTACTTCATCGGCGACAACGGCGGGCCGACGCTCAGTACAACCTCTTTCAACGGCGGACTGCGTGGTTACAAGACCATGACCTACGAAGGTGGCCCGCGCGTACCGTACATCTTGCAATGGAAGGGTAAGTTGGCGGGCGGCAAGGTGGAGACACGCCCCGTGTTCAATCTCGACGTGACGCCGACCGTGGTTGCCGCGGCGGGTGGAACGATCGATCCGGCAGCCAAACTCGACGGTGTCGACCTCATCCCGTATCTCACGGGTGCGAACACGGGCCGACCCCACGAGCAGATGTTCTGGCGGTTTGGCACTCAATGGGCCGCGCGATCGGGCGACTGGAAGTTGGTGGTAGCCCGGGGTGGGAGCGGCTCGCCGGAACTTTACAATCTGGCCGACGATCCGAACGAGTCGAAGGACTTGGCCAGCGCCGACCCGGCCAAAGTGGCCCAACTGCAGAAGTTGTACGACGCGTGGAATGCCGAACAGGCCCCACCCTCGGCGGTTGACAACCCCAACAAGCAGGCCAAGAAAAAGGGTGCCGCGAAGAAGGGGAACGCCAAGAAGAAAGCGGCCGGCAAGGCCAAGGCAAAACAATCCTAGCGACGATCGCTGCGGGCACCGCGGAAGCCGAGCCCTTCGCAAGATTGCAGCCGCACGGGAGCCCCGACTGCCCCTGAGTCGGCGCGGTGGTTAGACTATTACCTACCCGCCCGTTGCCTCCCTCGCCGCCCCGGTGTTCTTGCGTATGCGCCCCTTCTCGCCCGCTTTGGTCGTCGTTTGGCTGTTGCTTGCCGCGCTCGTTCCGTCGGTGCTTGCGCAGACGGATGACGACGAGCCCGAGTATCGCTCGGGGCTCGTGGCTACTTTCACTCGTCACGACGGCTCTTCGTTCACGCGAGTCGACGAAGACGTCCAGCTCGACAGTTTGATCGCGGGCAGCGAGTATCGCCCTGACGCTCGTTTAGGCATCGACGAGCCATGGCAGGCCAATTGGCAGGGGCGGTTGTTTACGATCGTGCCGGGCACCTATCGAATTCACTTGTACGTCGTGGGCAAAGTCAAAGTTGCGTTTAAGGGACAGACCCTACTCGACGCCGATTCGATGGAGCCGCGCTGGATCGACTCCGCTCCATTCGAGTCGAACTACGGACATCACCCGATCACGATCGAATATGTGCCGCCCAAATCAGGTGCTCGGTTGGGGCTCTATTGGTCGGGACCGCAATTTGCCCTGGAGCCGATTCCGGATCGTCATTGGTTTCACGATCCGGCGCACACTCCGACGTCGGCTTTTGAGTCCGGCCGGTTATTGGCTCAGGCACTGCAATGTGCCCAGTGTCACCGACAGCCCGACGATTCCGCTGCGCCTCGCGGGCCGGACTTGTCTCGCCTGAAGGGACAAATTCATGCCGCCTGGATTGTCGACCGACTGACCGCGCCGGTTACGGCCAGCAACGAATCCGCCGATGTGTTGACCCGTTCCACGCGCATGCCCCATTTTGTCATGCCTGAGGCGGATGCAACGGCGATCGCGAGTTGGT
>JAEUIL010000942.1 GCA_016794255.1 Planctomycetaceae bacterium
GAAGATCAACAACGATCTCGAACGCATTGGCGATCTGGCCAAGAACATTGCCAAACGCGTGTTGTATTTGTCGCGCCGTCCGGGCATTGAAGTGCCGCTGCAATTTCAAGAGATGTCGCGCATCGCGCAGCGGATGGTCAAGCACAGCTTGGACGCGCTCGTCCGGGCCGACGCCAATCTTGCCCGGCAAGTGCTCGGCGAAGATGACTCGGTCGACACGCTGCGCGACGAAGTGAGCGAGGCGGTTCGCGCCCAGCTCGCGGCGCATCCGGAAGAGACCGAGATTTGGCTCAAAGTCGCGTCGGTCTCTCGGCATCTCGAACGGCTCGCCGACATGGCGACGCACATCGCCGAAGAAGTGATCTACATGGTCGACGGCAACATCGTGCGGCATCGGGCAGGGTAGTTGGTCGCCCCACTGTCGTTGCGATCCGCGATTTGCTTGCCACTCGCCCTATGGCTTGATAGGCTTCCACGCATGAGTACCGACCTCGCGCCTCATATCGAACAGAAGATCGCAGCCGCGGTTGCGAGCGGGCTGTTTCCGTCGCGCGAGGCAGTGATTGAAGCCGGCGTTGAGCAACTTCTCGATTCCCACATTCCACGGATCCCCGCCGAGCATCGCGAGCGCGTTGAGGCAGCGATCTTGGCTGCAAATGCGGGTCACGTTGAGCCCATGAGCGCCGAGGAATGGGAGTCCTTGAGACAACTGGTGCGGGATGTCGCGGCGGGCAAGGCCGTATCGAGTGAATAATG
Source organism: Planctomycetaceae bacterium (assembly GCA_016794255.1). Lineage (GTDB taxonomy): Bacteria > Planctomycetota > Planctomycetia > Pirellulales > PNKZ01 > JAEUIL01. The sequence goes on from JAEUIL010000942.1 coordinate 757, forward strand.
CCTCGCTATGTCCGGACAACGAACGCCAGAACGGACCTGCGGCAAATCGCAATTTACATCGCTCGAGATAATCCCTCGGCGGCGATGACTTGGTTGGCTGGCGTCGAGCAATTGTTTGGACTGCTCGCCTCTCAACCGCACATTGGCGAATTGATTCGCTCCGATCGCTTGGGCACGATCCGCCGAATCTCACATGGAGCGTACGTGGTGTATTTTCGTCCCGTCGAACAGGGAGTTCAGATTCTTCGCGTGATCCATGGCGCTCGCCAGCACGAGGACTTGATCTGAGCATCTCACAAGCGTCGCGCATCGCACGTCCCGATCTGCTACAATGGCCCGATGGACACCAGCATTGAACCATCGCCGCCTGCCGCGCTTCCGTCTTCTGAACCTGTCGCCCGCGTGGTGCTCAAACCGCGCAAGGCGCGACCGTTTTTCGGCCGACATCCGTGGGTGCTCGACTCGGCAGTCGACCGTGTCGACGGGCCCGCGGCCGATGGCGATGTCGTCGACCTCTTCACCGACCAGGGCAAATTCATTGCCCGGGGCGTGTACAACAGCCAGAGCCGTATTCGCGTGCGGCTTTACACCTGGAAGGCGGGCGAGTCGCTGGACGAGAACTTCTGGCGCGCGCGACTGCAAGCGGCGGCGGGGCTTCGCGCTCAACACGGCTTCGACGATCGCGGCCAAGCGGCTCGGCTCGTATCGAGCGAAGGGGACCGACTCAGCGGTCTGGTCGTCGAACGCTACGCCGATCAACTCGTGTTGCAGGTGACTGCCAAGTCAATGGCGGTTCGGTTGCCGCTGTTGATTCCAATGTTGCAAGAACTCTGGCAGCCACGCGGCATCACCCTGCGTACCGAACGCGAGATGAACAAGGCCGAGGGGTTGTCGCTTAAAGAAGGAACCATCGTGGGCGATGTCCCCGAGGGACCGGTGTTCTTCACCGAGCACGGCGTCCGCTACGGCGTGGACCTGCAAGCCGGCCAAAAGACCGGGTTCTTTCTCGATCAGCGCGACAATCGGCGCGCCGCGGCGAGTTATGCCCGGGACAGGCGCGTGCTCGACGTTTGCTGTTACACCGGCGGTTTTAGTATCGCCGCAGCCGCGCTTGGCGGCGCTCATGAAGTCTTGGGGATCGACAGCAGCGCCAAGGCCATCGCGGTCGCTCGGGCCCACGCCGAACTCAACAGTCAGACCCGAGTGCAGTTTGAAGAGGCCGACGCGTTTCAGAAGCTGGAAAACCTCTACCAGCAGCGCGAGTTGTTTGGCCTCGTGATCGTCGATCCGCCGAAGTTCGCGCGCACGCGGCAGCACGTCGAGGAAGCGATGCGAGCCTATCACCAATTAAACAGGCTCGCGGTCAACGTGCTCGAGCCTGGCGGGATTCTGGTCACGTGCAGTTGTTCCGGCCACGTCACGCGCGAGGACTTCATGTTCACGCTGGCCGAGGTCTCCGAGCGGACCGGGCGAGACATTCAGATCCTCGAAACCCGTGGCGCGGCCCCCGATCATCCGGTGAACGCGTCGTGCTTGGAAAGCGAGTATTTGAAGTGCTTGGTATGCCGGGTAGGGTGAGGGGAAAAGCTGAGAGCAGAAAGCTGAAAGCTGCGCTGACAAACGCCTCGATTCGCTTGCGCAGCTTTCAGCTTTCAGCTCTCAGCTTTTGTTTTCCTACCTCTCGCTCGCCGGAATCTGAATCACCGCGAACGCCGTGAGCCCGAAGCCGTTAGGCTTCATCTTCTCGGGCCGAATCGCGTCGCCGGCGTGACCGTTGAAGTTCACATAGATCGTGCCGCCGTCGCTGCTCAGTTTCATGCCATACGTCCCGGCGGGAACATAGTCGCTGGCTTGCTCGACAGCCGGGGCCAAGAACGCGAGCACCTTGCGTGAGTCGTTCGCGATGTCGTATTGAATCACCGGCGTGCCATATTCCCACGCCTTGCCGTGCGCCCCGGGCAAGAAATACAGATACTTCTCATCGGGCGACAACTCGCAGACCGTCGTGTATTCGCCAGCGAGCCAGTTGATGCCGAGCAACTTCAGCTCGTCGCTCTCGGGATGGTAACGAAACAACTGATTCGTCACGTGCGACACGCCATAGATGTAACCATCTTTGGTCTGCCGCGAGGCACAACGCATGCCCGGCGAGTCGGGCAGCTTGCTCTTTGTCGTCTGCACGAGCTTCGCTTTCGGATCGAGGCGCGCGAGGCCATCTTTACCGTTGAACACGATCTGCCCGTTGTTCAACAAGGCGAAAGCGCGATTCGACTTGGGCCCGACTTGATTGTCGCGCCCTTGATACACGACCTTTCGCGTGGCGAGGTCCAAGCCCCAGAGCGCGTTCCCCTCGCCCGCTTCGAGGTTGCACCACCAGATGTGCCGCTCGCGATCGTAGAGCGATGTCGCTGTGCAGCGCCGTGGCGGCAAACTCGCGAACAACTCGGTACGGCCCGACTTGGGATCGTAGGCATAGATTTGACCGCCGGGGAGTT
>JAEUIL010000648.1 GCA_016794255.1 Planctomycetaceae bacterium
GCACGGCTTCAAGCGAATCATTTTCGTCAACGGTCACGGCGGCAATCACGTTCCCGGCCAACAAGCCGTGTTTGAAGTGCGGCAAAAGTACCGGCACCGCAGCGACCTGCTGTTGCTCTTCAGCACGTACTGGCTCTTGGGTGGCAAGCCGAACGAAATCGACAAGACGATGAAGCAGTCGCGGATGGGCCATGCCTGCGAATGGGAAACGTCGATGATCCTGCGCATCGCTCCGCATTTGGTCAAAGATCATACCAAGGTGGCGGCCGTCGATTGGGGCAATCCGTTCGATCCCGCCAGTCGCGGGTGGATCACCAAGGACCGCACCGAGCCGGGTCACATCGGCTATCCCGAGTTTGCCACGAGCGAGAAAGGTGAGACGCTGTTTCGCGTGTTTAGCGAGGACGTGGTGAAAATGGTCGAGCGCATGATCGCTTGGGACGGTCGCTCGTGGAGCGGTTAATGAACGAGCCTGCCCCATCGCCGTCGCGGTTGTGGATCTGGTACGTGTGCGGTCTGTTGTTGCTCGCCACAACGATCAACTACATGGATCGTCAGACGCTGGCCAACGCCGCCTCGCGCGTGCAGGCCGACCTCGACTTGAACAACGAGCAGTACGGCGAACTGGAGATGTGGTTCGCGATCGCGTTTGGCTCGGGTGCGTTGATCTTCGGCGCGATCGCCGACAAGGTCGGTGTCCGCTGGCTCTATCCGACCGTGCTGGCGTTGTGGTCCGTGATGGGCTTCGCCACCGGCTTCGTCGAAACTTTTGGCAGCTTGTTGATCTGCCGCACGTTGTTGGGCCTGTTCGAAAGTGGACACTGGCCGTGTGCGCTAAAAACGGTGCAACGACTGCTGCCGCCCCGCGATCGCACGATGGGTAATAGCATCTTGCAGAGCGGCACCTCGGTCGGAGCGATCGCCACGCCGCTGATTATGAATTGGATGCTGACCGACGAGCCGGGCAGTTGGCGGATCGTGTTCCAGATCATCGGCGCTGTCGGCCTGTTTTGGATCGTGCTGTGGTTCACTGCCGTGCGTGAAGAGCCCGCCGGAGCTCCGCCCCCCGTCGATCCGCAACGCGCCGGCTCCGCCTCCATGCCCACGAGCTTGTTCATCCGGCGGATTATCGTGTTGATCATCGTCGTTGCCACGATCAACGCTTGTTGGCACTTGTTCCGCGCCTGGCTGCCGAAGTTTCTCACCGAAGGACGCGGCTATGCCCAAAGCGACGCGCTCAAGTTCACCTCGGCATTCTACGTAGCCACGGATATCGGCTGCATCTTGGCCGGGGCGGCGACGTTGTGGTTTCATCGCACCGGCTTGGCCGTGATCTGGTCGCGATGGTTGGTGTTCTTGTTGTGCAGTTTGCTGACCACGCTCAGTGTCGTGATCTCGATCACGCCCGCTGGCCCGTGGTTGATGGCGCTGTTGCTCTTGCTCGGTGCAGGGGCCTTGGGACTGTTTCCGTGTTATTACTCGTTGAGCCAAGAGCTCACCATTCGTCACCAAGGCAAGCTCTCGGGCTTGCTCGGCGCGGTGGCGTGGTTCAGCGTCGCGCCGTTGCATCCGCTCTTTGGGCAGTACGTGGACGAGACGAAGTCTTACGATCTGGGTGTGGCGGTCGCGGGGTGTTTGCCGCTCATCGGGTGTATTGCCTGGGCGCTGTTGTGGGACATGCGCGAACAGACCGAGCGGCACGTCGCGGCGGCGCGGGATGAGTGAGTTGGGCGCGTTACTTTGTCGGCGCGAAACCGCAAGCGAGCTGCGCTGTCGTGTGATTAAGCATGTCCTGATTCACACCGTCCTTGCCCACCGGGGCTCGCTTGCGGTTGCGCGCCGTCACGTCTACTCGTCGCTGCTAAACCGCCCCCGTCCCTGCTTCTTGGCCGACTGATGGCGCTTCGACTCGAGCCGCTTGCGTTTGGCTTTCTTGCTCATCTTGACGGGCCGACGCGGCTTGGGCTTCTCGGCGACGGCGAGCAGCATCTCGCCCAGCTTCGCCAGACAGTCGTCGATGTTGCTCGGCTGATCGCGATATCGCTGACTCGTGATCAACAAGTCACCCTCGGCCGTTATCCGAGACCGATACCGGGCCACGAACCGCTCGAGCACATCCGGCGGCAGCGACTTGTTCACGGCGGGTTGCCAGCGCAGCGTGGCCTTCGAGTTCACTTTGTTCACGTTTTGCCCCCCGGGCCCCGAGCTACGGGCGAACGTGAATTCGAACTCTTCGCGAGGAATCTGCAGTCGGTTGTTGACGGTGAACATGATTCGTCCCAGTATAGCGAGGCCGCCGTGCTGCGGCGCTGGCAAACCTGCGCGTCGGCGTGGTATGGTGGGCGTTTCGATCTCGTCCGCGAACAAGAATTGACACCGGGAGACCGCCCATGGTTCGCTGTTTGACCGCCGCCTGGTTCGCTATTGCTCTGGTCGCCAACCTGGCGGGCGCTGTCGAACCACCGCAACTCGGCACGCGGAAACTGGGCGACGATTGGCCGCTGCTGCTCGGTCCCACGGGCGACAATCGCAGCCGTGAGACCGGCATCATCACCGAGTGGAACGCCGCGAGTCCCCAGATCGTCTGGCAAATGCCGCTCGGCACGGGCTACGGAACTCCGGCGATCAGTCGCGGCCGGCTGTTTCAATTCCATCGCGTGGCCGATCAAGCTCGCCTCGTGTGTCTCAACAGCGAAACGGGTGCCGAGCTGTGGAAGTTCGAGTATCCGTCGGACTACCAAGATCTGTACGGCTACGACAATGGCCCGCGGTCGTCGCCGGTGGTCGATGAAGATCGCGTGTACATTCTCGGGGCCGAGGGGATGCTGCACTGCCTGTCGGTCGTCGATGGCAAAGTGCTGTGGAAGCTCGACACGAACAAACAGTTCGGCGTGATCCAAAACTTCTTCGGCGTCGGTTGCACGCCCGTGATCTACGACCAGTTGCTGATACTCAACATTGGCGGCTCACCCGCCGAGAGCAAGAACGCGCCCCCCGGTGCGCTCGATCAAGTGAAAGGCAACGGCAGCGGCGTGGTCGCATTCGACAAACTCACCGGAGCGGTGAAGTACCAATTCAGCGATGAACTGGCGAGCTACGCGAGTCCGACCCTGACGAAGATCAACGGCCGACCGTGGTGTTTTGTCTTCGCACGGGGCGGCTTGATCGGCTTCGATCCCGCGACGGGCAAGCAGGATTTTCACTTCCCCTGGCGAGCCGAGATTCTCGAGAGCGTCAACGCCAGCAATCCGGTCGTGTTCGGCGACGAGGTGCTGATCTCCGAGACCTACGGCCCCGGCGCGGCGCTGTTGAAAGTAAAGTCCGGCGGGTACTCGGTCGTCTGGACCGACGAAGAGCGTCGTCGCGAGAAGAGCATTCAGACGCACATGAACACGCCGATCTATCACAACGGATACGTCTATGCGTCGAGCGGTCGACACACGCAGAACGCCGAGTTGC
>JAEUIL010000664.1 GCA_016794255.1 Planctomycetaceae bacterium
GCGCCCACTTGCCGAGCGTCTTCCGCTCGTCGTTAGAAATCGTAATCGTCTTCGCAATTCGCATGGCTCCATCCTCCCGATGAAACCTTCGACGAGCAACCGAGCAATAAGTTCCCGCATTTGCGATACATTACACTAGCAAACTACTTCGTTTTCTGGGTATCTTGAAAAACTGATCGGCCGTGCAACAAGGGGGCGAAGTCTTGACTAGCCCGATTCGTGACCAACTGCAGCAGTTCGGCGACTTCATCCGGTGACAGATAAAGACTGCGCCACAGCCCCTCAACTTCAGCATCCTCTAGGCCACCCCGTGCGATCACCGCTTGGATCTCAGCCTGCGTACGAAATGGGGCGCGGTCCGCCGCCCCTTTGACCTTGGCCAGCTTGAGTGCGGGCGACAGCGCCAAATAGCCTTGCTCGACCGCCCAACGGAATAACTGGAGAATGGTCGCTCGTTCCTTGGCAACGGTGTCGGCAGCGACGCTGCGACTCCGGCTAAACAGGTGGCGGTCGAGGTCGCGCTGTGTAATTTGGTCACTCGGTTGATCGAGTTTTGTTCCCAGCCCCGTCGCGAAATGCTTGAGATGAATCCGTTCCGTGTATGCGGTCGAACGAGCGACCGTGAACCGGGTGGCATGAAATTCGTCGATCAACGTCCTTAACAACGGAACACGGGGCGTGGAATTGGTGGCGGGGGTCGTCCTCATCCCAGCGCTAGCGATGAAATCGCCAGGATCGACTCCGATTGGCACGACGAGTTGGCCGAGTTCAATGCGGCCAAGCGTCGCCCGGATGGCGAACAGGAGAACCTCTGCCTGCCGAGGATCTCGGGTGTGCAGAGAGCGACGAAAATGTCGACCGGCGAAAAGAAACCGAACATGGTAAGCGCCGTTCTTGATGGCAATCGAGGCCATAATGGAAGGTACCGTGGGGTGAGACAGGTGGGCCACCGAGACGATCTCAGGGCGACTTGCCGCACGGTGCCACACGATGCAACAGGAATGCTGCATGTGTCACTTTTGTACCCCCGGCTGCACATGATAGGCAGCCTGCCGCCAAAGACAAGTGACGTAAGTCCAAGCGGTGCCAGGCCTGCGGAGCATCCGGCTGGCTTTAAAGAGAAGCTGGGACCTAGGATTCGAAACACCCCGGCCAACATCGACAACCCCGGGACTTCAACTCAAAGCGGTGCAGAAAGCGGTGCAGTTGCTTCGCCGCCGGCGCAGTCGGCCCCCGATCTTAGGGCGATCGTCGACGCTTGGCCGGCGCTGCCGGCTGCTGTGAGGGGGCAACTCGTAGCAATGGTCCGCGCCGTTGATGCCCACGGCTCACACGATCGCGCCGAGGGCCTGGGGTGACCGTGGGCATCGTCCAAACGACCGAAGCCCCGGCCGCATCGTGGGCTCGCTCGCCAATGCTTTTCATCGGATCCCCGGCAGTGACCGTTTCGCGCCGTTCGGTTCTGCTCCCCTGACGCTATCGGCCGGCTTGAATTGCTCGAGACAGTTTGCCGCGTTGCCTGAGTCACCAAAGCCGGTCGACGCCGAGCCCCTGTACAATGGCCAGCGACCCCGGCACGAGCTGCGGTACGTTTGCTCGCTCCCGTGGGGGCGACTCGATCACGATCGCCACGGCATCGAAGGAACCGACGAGCGCCCTGGCCGACGATCAGGCCGCGGGGCTGCTAATCGAGGCGGACTGGCTGGTCGATGATGGCCGGCGGAGTATGAGCCGGCTCGTGATGCCGAGCGGCTGGGCCTGGGGAAAAATCGTGGTCGAAAGGATGGCATCCGATGAATGACACCAAGCCGGCAGACGATGGTTGCTCGCTATGCCACACGATCGCGAGGCTGATCGCTCAACATGCGGCCCTCGCGCGGCTACTCGCGGCCAAGGGCGTGTTCACCGCGGCGGAGTACAACCACCAGTTGGAACGGATGCTATCTGAGGTGGAACTTGCGGCCACACGCCTAACGCAATCTGCCCCA
>JAEUIL010000670.1 GCA_016794255.1 Planctomycetaceae bacterium
CAGCAGGTGAACGTGGTGAGATACCTTGGGTCAAGCACCCAACACACCGGTCAGCACGATCAGCCGCAGGGCGACGTGCGAGTAAAGGCCCGCGATCCAGTCGTCGGCCATGATCCCGAGACCGTCGGGCAGGCGTTCAAGCTGCCGGGCCGGTGGCGGTTTGGTGATGTCGAACAGCCGGTGCAGAACGAATCCCGCCACGATCACGCGCCCATCGTCGAGCGGCAAACCCCAATAAGTGATCGGCAGCGACGCAATTTCGTCCCAGACGATCGAGCCAGGATCTTTGCCTCGACCCAGGGCACGCACGGCGCGGGTGCAAATCGGAATCCCCACGGCACACACCGCGAGCACCGCCAGCGCTTGCCATGCTTGACCGGGCAACTTGCCAATCGCCCAAGCGAGCGGAATCCCGCCGAGCGTGCCGAACGTTCCCGGAGCAAATGGAATGCGACCCAAGCCGCAACCGGTGGCGATGAACACCGCGAGTCGATCAAGCAACGGCTGAGACGCGGTCGACATGCAAACTCGTCTTAAACATCCATCCGCACGCCGACCGACAGCAGCAGGTTGGCGAACCGCTGCGTGTCACCGGTCTGAATGGTCAACACATGGTCGGGCGATACGACCGCGTCGTAAAAGTCCCACTTCTTGATCGGGTCGAGTTCCAGCTGCAGACCCGCGCCGGCGATGATGCGGCGATAGTCGTTCCACACCGGCGGATCGCCCGAGAGCGTGTAGGGATCGTCCGCTTCATACATCATCGTGCTCACGCGATCGATCGGCACGGCCGACAAGAGCACCTCGAGCACTTGGCTGCACGACACCAACCCCGGCGCGAGATTGAGCGAGATCAACTCGGCGTTCGGTCCCCGCTTGGTTGACGCCGGATAATGCCCGTCGGCGATCAAGATTCTGGCGTGATGACCGGCTCGCGCCAAAACGGCACTGATCTCGGGATGAATCAAACGGCTGGTGAGCATGGAGATCGATCTGAGCGAGGAGCAGCTACGATGGAATCAGTTCGACACGTTCCGGCATACATCGCACATTAAGGCAAACGACGGACCCGCAAGTTGCGGAAGTACACCTTGCTCATCGGATCGTGCGCCTGCAGCGCGAATGTCCCTTCGCCCAAGCGGCGCTCGAAGTCTTTGTTGAACGCTTCTTTCCCCTCGGGCTCGGTGTAGTCGACCAACTGCTGACCATTGATCTTGGTGATCACGCGGCGACCCTCGACCCGAATCGACTGCGTGTACCATTCGTTGTCTTTGCACGGCGGAGCGGCGACATCGGACACGGCGTAAATCCCGCCCGACTTCTTCGGATCCTTGTGCGTGACGTTGACTTGAATCTCTTGACCAAAGCGCGGCCAGCCCATGTCTTGAAACTTGGTGTGGAAATAAATGCCGGCGTTGCTGCCCGGCGTGGTCATGACCTCGGCCTCGAACTCGAAGTTCTTGAACGGCTTCTCGTCCCCCACATAGAACAAGTGACTGCGCGGCCCGAAACAGACGAGCTTGCCGTCTTCGATCTTCCACGAGTCCGTGTGCTCGCTTGCCTTCCAACCGGTAAATGACTTGCCATCGAACAGCGTTTGCCAGCCATCGCCATCAGCAGCGGATGTGAGCGATGCCAAGAGAACGACGAGACCGAACGTGAACAGCAATGCGAGGCGGCG
>JAEUIL010000673.1 GCA_016794255.1 Planctomycetaceae bacterium
CCACGTGCGATTTCCAGGAGACATTCGTCGTCATGTTGCTAATCAGCGCTGCCAGACTTTGGCGTCAGACGCGATCCCCCATTCGCTGCTTGCTCATCGCGACGCTCGTGCTGCTGAGCGTGACGACGGTCGACGCGCAGATCACGGTCGAGCAAATCACGACCGGGCCGAAACACCATTTCTTCGGCTATATCGGCCATGGGTTGACGATTCCGTGGAACGCGAGCGGGCGGTACATCGTGTCGTTGCGGACAGACTTTCACGACCGCATGCCGGGCGTAGGCGATCTGGCCGAGGTGGTGTTGATCGACACGCAGCAGAACCATGCCCTCACGGTGGTCGATCGGACGCGCGCCTGGAATCTGCAACAGGGGACCATGCTGTATTGGAATCCGCAGCAACCCGAGACGCAGTTTCTATTCAACGACGTCGACCCCCAATCGGGCGTGGTGTTCACGGTGCTCTACGACATCGCCAAACGACAACGCGTGCGTGAATATCGCTTTGGCAACGAGTCGATCGCGAACGGCGGCGTCGCTCCGAATGGCAAATATTTTGCCGGGATCAACTACGGCAAGATCAGTCGTTCGCGCGAGGTGATCGCGTATCCTGGCGCGTTCGATTGGACGGCCGATGGACCCGCTAACCCGACCACCGACGGCATGTTTCGTGTCGATATCGCCACCGGCGAACGCCAACTGCTCGTGTCGTACAAGCAGTTGTCCGATTTGTTGCTCGACAATCCAAAGGAACGGGCGCGGCTTGGCGATCCGGACCAGTATCCGATCTACGTACATCACACGTTATGGAATCGCGATAGCGAGTGGATCACGTTCATCGTGCGTGGCAAAGGCAACAAGCGTCCCAGCGCCGGCTGTGCGGTGCGAGTGGATGGCACCGGACTGCGCAAGGTGCCGTTTGCCGGACATCCCGAGTGGCTCGAGGGAACGCTGTTCGCGATGTCTTCGAAGGAGAACGGAGCGTACAACCTGTACGACGTGGCGGCGGAAAAATGGGCCGGGCAACTCGGCGGTGCCGGCGTGTTTCCCGACACGGACGATGACAACGCGATGTCGCCCGACACGAAGTTGTACGTCGGCAGCTTCAAGCAGAAGCCGACCGAATGCGTCTACACAATCTATCGTCGCAGTGATGGCACGTACGTGCGTTCACCGCCAGTGCCGACTAAAGCTGGCGGAGGCGTGGTACGAGTCGACTCGGCACCGCGGTGGAATCGCACGAGTGATGGGTTGCTCGTGCCCGGTCTCGCCCCCGATGGGACGTTGCAGTTGTTCGTACTGCGTTGGCCCCGGGGAACGATTTAGATGCGTCTTCGCCTTCATCACCGTTTCATTATCGGTATCCGCCTTGTGAAGGCGTTGCTTGTCGCGGTTGCCGTGTCACTGCTGTATCAGCCCGCCCGAACATGGGCTGACGGTTCAAACGAGCAGCCCGCGAATACCGAGTCACGGCCGACGCAAGCGAATATCGCGTATGGTCCTCATGAGCGAAACGTGCTCGATTTCTGGCGAGCCGAGGGCACCGGGCCACGTCCGCTGTTGATCTATATTCACGGCGGCGGCTGGACCGGCGGCGACAAGTTTCTGGAGGGCAATCCACAACAGCCCTGGTTAGACCAAGGCGTTTCGTATGCCGCGATCAACTATCGACTGACGACCCAGGCCCCGCTGCCGGCGCCGGTACACGATGCTGCCCGAGCGATTCAATTTTTGCGAACGAAGGCTGCTGAGTGGAACATCGATCCGCGGCGGATCTGTATCACGGGCGGCAGCGCGGGCGCGTGTACCGCTATGTGGCTCGTTTGTCACGACGACCTCGCCGATCCTCAAGCGGCCGATCCTGTGCTGCGTGAATCGACGCGCGTGGCTGGCGCGGCGGTGTTTCGTGGCCAGACGTCGATCGACCCAAGACAGATCGAACCGTGGCTTGGTCCGCAGGTGTTGCAACATCGCATGATCTCGATGGCGGTCGGTGAACGGACGATCGACGCAGCACTGACCCACTACGAGAAACATCGCTCGCTGTTCGTTGAGTTCTCGCCGATCAACCATGTCAGCCGCGACGACCCGCCACTGTACATGACGTGCGACGCCGATTTGACAGTCCCGGCGCGCCATGCGAGCCACGGCATTCACCATCCGCTGTTCGGCGTCAAACTAAAAGAGAAAGCCGATGCCGTCGGCATGGAGTGTCATCTGCAGATTGGCAAAGGAACTGGCTACAAGTCGGCCAAGTACGCGAACTCCAACGAGTTTCTGCGCGCGATCTTGTTGAAGCCGTGATGCTCACGCGACACGCGTTTACCGTGGTGGCGCGAAGTCGCGACTGGTCGAGAGCGGCGGGCGGTCGCCGGGATTCGTCGTCACGCGACCGCCGGGTTGAGCGCCGTTCGTGGCCGGTGCGCCGGTGTCGGGCAGCAACAAATCCATGCCCGGGGCGAGATAATCCAAGCCGTCACCCAATCGCGGTTGGTTGATCTGAAAGATCTCGGACCAACGCGACGCTTTGCCCAATTCGTAACGGGCGATGTCAAACAGCGTGTCGCCCGCCTTCACTTTGTAAGGTCGCACTTTGATCGTGCGTCCGTCGCGGAGCGTCGCCGTGGTCGGCAGCGGCGCGGCGGGATTGTTCGCGAAGCCCGGCTGAGTCGGCTGTCCAGCGGGATTGTTGGGGTTCGCGAAGTTGTTGTTGCCGTTCAGACCGCCGGTCGCGGCCGGGTTGCCATACGGCGACGGTTGAGCGCCATAAGGCGACGAGCCGCCGAGCGACTGCGTTCCCACCGGTTGTGCGGCCGTGGGTTGAGTGCCATAGGGCGACTGACTGCCGTAGGGATTATTGGTCGTCGTTTGCGGGTTGCTCAGCGAATTGCCCGGCAGTGACGAGCCCGGTTGAGCTGCGGTCCCGTACGGATTGCCGCCTACGGGCGCCGACGGATTCGCCGGTGCGAAGTTATTCGTCGCGCCATACGGATTGCCGGGGATCGCGCCCGGTGTCGACTGCGGCAAGCTCGACGAAGGTAAGCCCGACGTGGGTTGCGGGCCGAAGCCACTCGTCGAACCGACGGGGGGCGTCGAACCAGGAAGGGGATTGCCGTAACGATCCACGTTTTGCGTCGGACTCGGCGCGGCACTTGGCAGTTGCGACCCACCGAGCGGCGCGGGACCGCCGACGGTGTTTGAGGGCAGACCACTGTTCGTGCCGAACGGCGTTGTGGGTGACGCGACACTCGTTCCGCTCGGCAGCGTGCCGTTCCCCTGCGTCTGTCCGCCGCCGATCGACGGTCGTGTAGTGACCGGCGCTCCGTACGGCGACGCGCTCGTGGTCGAGGCTGTGCCCAACGGCTGCGTACTGCCCAGCGGTTGCGGGCCACTCACCGGTTGAGCCGGCGTCCCGAGCGGCTGCGGCGAACCCAGCGGCTGCGATGAGCCAACTGGAGGCGTGCTGCCGACAGGCGGCGCGGTTGCCGAGGGGTTGCTGCCACTGAGCGGATTGTTGAACGGTGTCGGCTGCGGGCCCGGGGCAGTCGACGAGACCGGCGCGGGCGTCGTGGTGGGGCTCGTGGTCGAAACCGGTGGCGTCGAGCCGGGAACGGGTTGCAACTGCGTAGCGCTCGTCGGCGCCGGCGAAGTCGTCGAGGGGCTGGCGGGTTCGGTGCCCGAGGTGCGCGTGACACGCGAGTCGACTTGCGCCACGCTCAAGGTGTCGACCGCTGGAGCTACGGTGCCGGCGAGTTTGCTCGTCGGGCCGAGCGATGATCGCGACGAGGTCGGCGTGCTGCCTGCCGTGCTTGTGCTACCCGTGCTCGTTGACCGGAGCGGGTTGCTACTGCCGAGCGAGGGCGATGAACCATACCGCGACGACGAGCTCGCGCTGTCGCTGGCGAACGCTGTGGTCGAAGAACTCGGTGCGGCGCTGCTCGGACTGCTGTAACGAGTGGCGTAGCGATCGTCGCCCGTGGTCGATTTGAGACTGCTCGACGAACCGCTCGTTGATGCGGTGCTGCTCGGCGCGAACGTGCTGTTCGGTGGGGCGAAGCGCGAGCTGCCGCTGCTGGTCGACTTGCTCGGAGTATCGCTGGCAAACGCGGCGATGGTCTTGTCGGTGCTGTCGGTCGCGGCAACGGCGTTCGTCGTACTGGGCACCAAAGCTCGATAGACAAACGAGCCCACCAGACCCAGCACAAGCAGGCTCAGGGCGAGCATGCCGAGTCGTTTCTCGCGCGAAGATTCTCGCAGAGGCATGCGCGGCAGCGATGGCATCCGCACCATCCGCGGTGCTTTGAGCACATAACCCATCGCGGTCTTGGCATAGTTCTTCATCTCGGGGCACTCCTTGCCTGTCGGTTCGTTCGACATCCTTGCCGAACGGCGGGTTTCGATCAGCTTGCCACACGCTCGGCGACTCGCAACTTCGCGCTGCGAGCACGCGGGTTGCGATTCAGTTCGCCGGATTGAGCGGTGAGCGGCTTGCGGGTCAACACTTGCCAGCGAGGATCGTCACGGAACGCATTTTTCACCCGCCGATCCTCGAGCGAATGAAAACTGATAATCGCCACACGACCGCCGAGCTTCACAGCCTCGGGCAGTCGCTCGAGCACTCGATCCAAACTCCCTAACTCGTCGTTCACGGCAATGCGCAGCGCCTGAAACGTGCGGGTCGCAGGATCGATTTTCTCGACCGGCGACCGAGGCACCACGCGTCGCAACAGTTGGGCCAACTGTTGAGCCGTCGTGAACGGCGTCTCCTTACGATCGTCGACAATCGCACGCGCGATGCGTCGGCTGTGACGTTCCTCGCCGTACTCGTAAATCAAGTTCGCCAAATCCTCGGCCGACATTCGATTCACCAGCGTCGACGCGGGCTGACCACTCTCGGTATCGAACCGCAGGTCGAGTGGTCCGTCGGCGTCGAAGCTGAAGCCACGCTCGGCATCGGCCAGTTGATCGCTGGACAGGCCCAAGTCGAGCAACACGCCGTCGACTTGCGCCACTCCGATTTCTTGTAACACCTCGTGGAAGTCGCAAAAGTTGCTTTGGGCCAACTTCACGCTCAAGCCGCGTAACGTCTGTTCGGCTCGGGCGATCACGGCCGGGTCACGATCGAGCGACACGACAAACCCACCCGGCTCGACGCGTTCGGCGAGTGCTCGGGTATGTCCGCCGCCACCCAAGGTACCATCGACAATGATCTTGCCCGGGGCGGGAGCGAGCCATTCGAGCACCTCGTCGAGCATGACCGGGACATGCTGCGTAGGTTGCGAAGGCATCGTGAACGCCGCGGCCGATCAGGCCAAGGACCAAGGGCTAGGCCGCACTTTGCGCGCGAAACATCTCGTGCGCAGATCGACCAGCGAAGAAGGAATAGCAGAAACCGGGCGACGAGCAAAGACAGGAATGACCAAAACGCTAGCAATGACGGCTAAAGAAATGACTTGGCGGAGCGGAGGGAACGCGGATGAACACTGATGAAGGGGATGAAAGGGATGGGAATGAAGGGTTTAGTTTGAGCAGTTCGCGACCTGAATTCCAGATTAAATCTTACAGCGGCGACGAACGAGTCACTTACGATTCCTTATCAGCATGATCCCCATTCATCCCCTTCATCTGTGTTCATCCGTGTTCCCTTCGCCCTGCTATTTCCATAGCCTCGGCCAGAACCGTCCCGTGCGCCGCATGTACTGTCGGTACTCGTCGCCGAAGCGGTTCACGAGTTCGGCCTCTTCCTGGCTCGTGCGCAGATACAGCAGCACGAACACCGGCAGTCCCAGGATCAGGAAATATCCGTTCGCGGCGACGAGCGCGGTACCGATGATGCTCAGGAGATACGCGACATAGAACGGATGCCGCACATAACGGTAGGGCCCGGTCGTGACCAGGGTGTGCTCGCGGCGAGTAACGACCGTGTCGGTCAGATTGCGTCCCAGGTTGCGTAGCGTGGCGAAGAACAAGACCATCGCCCCGGCTCCGATGACCACCCCCGCCACGCGTAACGATGTCGGCAGCGGCAGTCGGAGCGGCTCGAACCAATCGGGCCGAGCGAGATAGCCGAGAAAACCGACCAACAGCAGCACCCCAAGCAAACGCAGACCGATCAACATCGGCCAACCTTCGCGGCGGCGATCGAGCGATTCACCGGACTTGTTGGATTGGTAGCGAAAATAGCCCCCGATCGGCCCCATCACCAGGAATGATGCCGCTAGCAGGAGGCGAAATACATCGTTTTCGGTCATGCAACACGCTCGTCGCCGGTGCCTTCCAAAACTTGCGTCAACTTGGCACAATGACGCATTCAACACACCTCGTCAATTCAACCTCTATTCTCAGCTCACGAACATGGACATGACCAACTCGACCATCATCGACATCCACGCCCGACAAATTCTCGATAGCCGCGGCAATCCGACTGTAGAAGTGGATGTCCGGTTGGCCGACGGATCGTTCGGACGTGCGGCGGTGCCGAGCGGTGCGAGCACGGGTATCCACGAAGCTTGGGAACTGCGCGACGGTGACAAGAGCGTGTATCTCGGCAAGGGCGTGACCAAGGCGGTCGCCAATATCAACGAGAAAATCGCCGACGAACTCGTCGGTCTCGACTCGATGGATCAACGCGGCATCGATTACCGCATGATCGAGATGGACGGCACGCCGAACAAGAAGGAACTGGGTGCCAACGCCATTTTGGGTGTGTCGCTGGCCGTGGCCAAGGCGGCGGCTGACTGCAGCGGTCTGCCGTTGTTCCGTTATCTCGGCGGTGTCAACGCGAACCTGCTGCCGGCTCCCATGATGAACATCGTCAACGGCGGCGCGCATGCCGATAACGATGTCGACGTGCAAGAGTTCATGGTCATGCCGTTGGGCTTCGACACGTTCAGCGATGCCCTGCGCTGCGGCACCGAGATTTTCCACTCGCTCAAGAAAGTGCTGCACGATCGCAATCTCAAGACCGCCGTGGGTGACGAGGGTGGTTTCGCTCCCGATCTGCGGAGCAACGCCGAGGCGCTCGACCTGATCAGCGAAGCGGTCGAGAAGGCGGGCTACAAACTCCGCTCGCAAGTTTGCATCGCGCTCGACGTCGCGGCCACTGAGTTCTTCGACGAGAAGACGAAGACTTACACGATTGGCAAAGAGAAGCTCAGCTCGGAGAAAATGGTCGATTTGCTTGCCTCTTGGGCCGCGAAGTACCCGATCGTGTCGATCGAAGATGGCTGCTCGGAAGACGATTGGGAAGGTTGGGCGATGCTCACCAAGAAGCTCGGCGCGACCACACAACTCGTCGGCGACGACCTGTTCGTGACCAACACCAAGCGGCTGCAAAAGGGCATCGACGAAAAGATCGCCAACAGCATTCTCATTAAGGTGAACCAGATCGGCTCGCTGACCGAGACGATCGAGGCGATCGAACTCGCGCGTCGCGCGGGTTACTCGAGCATTTCGAGCCATCGCAGCGGCGAGACCGAAGACTCGACAATCGCGGACTTGGCCGTGGCGCTCGGCACGGGCCAAAACAAGACCGGCTCACTCTCGCGAACCGATCGGACCGCCAAGTACAACCAACTGTTGCGGATCGAAGAGTTGCTCGGCCCGTCGGCTCAATACGCCGGCCGACTCTTCCCGCGTTGGCAGGGCTAAAGGATTGTCGATGAGTGCGGAGTACCCGGAACCTGATTCGGCCGATGATCGTGAATCCGATCTGGCTAGTTCCCACTCCGCACTCGGCACTCCGAATTCCGCACATCCTCCGCTGACCGACTCGCCGTTCTTCTGGCTGGTGGTCTTCGGCGCAGCTGCGCTCATTGGCGGCTTGGCGATCGCGCCGAAGTACACGCAGCGCATGGACCGCGTCGAGCGGATGTACGAAGCTCGCAACAAAGCGTACGCCGAACGCATCGGCGTCGACACGAGTCAAACGACCGTGGCAATGAATCGCGACGTGTCGATTCGCGAACTGCTGATCTTTGTCGCGGTATTGCTCTTAGGCGGCGGCGCGGTGGGACGTTGGTGGGAAGTTCGACAGCGAAATCGCAGTCCTCGCCAGAAATAACGTTCGGGCGGCCTATACCGCCACGGGGCAAATCGCATGACCATTCTCTTCGAAAATCCCTGGCCGATTTACGCCGGTTGTGCGGTACTCGGCCTGGGCGTGATCATCGTGTGGAGCCAGACACGCGATCCGCGGTGGCTAATCGGTGTCGTGCTCAGCGTTCTACTCGGCTTCGTCGCGTGGGGCTGCGACCAGTGGGTGGTCACCGATCGCGAGTTTCTCGAGGCGTGGTTTCCACGCTTGGCCCAGGCTGCCGAGCAAGGCGATGTCGATACGCTGCTCGCCGCGATCGATCCGACGTTGCGACCGAAGCAGAACGAAGCCCGCCAGGTGATGCAGCAGTTCAAGCCCACCGAAGTGAAGATCACCGACTTGCAGTTGGCGATTCACGAGCAACACCGGCCTCTCACGGCCACGGCCGACCTGATCTGCCGCGTCGCGGGTCGGCTGCCGGGTGCGGGTGGTGGCGAGACCCATCTCGTCGGCGTACGGGTAGAAATGCGTAAAGTCGACGACCAGTGGCTGATCGTCGACTTTAGCGCGGAACGTCCCGACCCGTTCAAAAAACTGCCGCGGTAAAACGCCGCGGCGCGAACGGTTTACTTTGCCTCGACCGTCATACCTGGCCAATCGTCCGTGCGGAACGGAGTCAACGGCAACAGGCTGTCCTTGGCTCGCACGTTACACACCGGATTGTCGGCCCAACCGTAGCGGACCGACTTCGGTTCCTTGACCGAGGCATGCGACACCGTGATCTGATTCGGCGCGGTGATTTGCGCCGTGGCCCAGACAAACTTCTTGTCGTCACCGGCGATCGAGAAGCCACGCACATCGTGAAAGTCGTGGTTCTTAAGGCCTGTGCCGACATGATCGAACGTCAACACCATCTTGCCATCCTTAATCTCCGACGACTTGTAGGTCGGCGATTGATGAGCGATCTGCACGCCGTAATCTTTCGCCAACGCCCAACGCGCGAGCCGCTTGGCCACGTCTTGCTTGTTACGCGGATGGATGTCGTTGCTCTCGCCGAGGTCGATGATCACGGCCTCGCCAGTGTTCTTCAACCGGCTCATGGTCATGGTCTGAGCCTCACGCAACTCGGCCCAGTTGCTGTCGACCGGCTCGGTTTTCTCGGCCAAGAAGTCAGCTAACTGCACCCAATAGAACGGAAAGTCGCCCTGAGCCCATTCGTCGCGCCACGACTGAATCATCAGCGGAAACAGGTCGCGATACTGATAGGCCCGTGAGGCGTTCGATTCACCTTGATACCAAATCGCCCCGCGAATGCCGTAGCCGAGCACCGGCTTGAGACAACCGCCATACAGATTGCCGGGACGTGCGTTCCCCTTGAGCACGTTAGCCGGGTGCTGCGGCTGACGCGGAAGCGGCTTACCGGCTTTCTTGGCTGCGTCGGCTTCGGTTTGCCACTTCGCCATCGCGACCTTGTGTTGCTCGTCGGCCTTGACCGGGTCGAAATTCGTTTCGATCGTGGTCCAGCGCTTCATCAGTTCGCTGTACTTTTCATCCTTGGCGAGCAGATCGCGTTTAACCCACGCTTCGCAGGCCGAGCCGCCCCAGGCGTTGTCAATCAAACCGACCGGCACATCGAGCGTCGTGTGCAATTGTCGACCGAAGAAGTAACCGACCGCGGAGAACTGCCCCACGGTCTCGGGCGAGCAGACGTCCCATTGACCGACAAAGTTGTCGAGCGACTCTTGCGAGCCGACGTTGGGAACCGTCACCAAACGAATCTTCGGATACTTGGCGGTCGCGATCTCAAGGTCGGGGTCATTGGCCTGCGCCACCGACCATTGCATATTCGATTGGCCCGAGCAGAGCCACACTTCACCGACGAGCACATCGTCGAGCGTGATCTCGTTCTTGCCTTTGATCACGAGCGTGTGCGGACCGCCGGCCTTGAGCGGGCTGAGCTTCACGTGCCACTTGCCGCTAGCGTCGGTCTCGGCCGAGGCGGTCTGACCCGCGATCGTGACCGTGACTTTCTCGCCCGGATCGGCCTTGCCCCAGACCGGACATTCCATGTCGCGTTGCAGCACCATGTGCGGCGTAAAGATGGCCGAGAGTTTCACTTCGGCCTGAACGGGCACGGTGAAGGCACCGAGCACGGCCAGTGATAGTAAGTGAACGAGCGAGCGTTTCATGGCGGGATCTCACGAGGGGCAAAGTAATGAGGGGCGAAAGCGAGTCCAGAATAGTCGACCGGCAGCGAGATGCAAATGGTCTGATCTCCATGGCGCGGATTGGTTGCGGCATTGCCTAGTCTGCGATTCTCAAGAAATTCTGCTTCGCGAATGTCGATCGCGTTCGACTTCGTTCGACTACATTGCAGAACGCCGGAGACGAGAGCCGGCCATGTCACAAAACTTTACGACAATCGGGAGACACCATCATGCGCGTCATGGTCATTATCAAAGCCTCGCAAGATTCCGAAGCCGGTGTGATGCCCGACGAAAAGCTGCTGACCGCGATGGGAGCCTACAACGAGGAGCTCGTCAAAGCGGGCGTGATGCTGGCAGGCGAAGGTTTGCAGCCGAGCTCGAAGGGGGTGCGTGTCCGCTTCTCCGGCACGAATCGAACCGTGATCGACGGCCCGTTCACCGAAACGAAAGAACTCATCGCCGGTTTCTGGCTGTGGAACGTAAAGTCGATGGCCGACGCGATCGCGTGGTTAAAGAAGTGTCCGAATCCGATGAACGAAGCGAGTGACGTGGAGATTCGGCCCGTGTTCGAGATGGAAGATTTCGGCGCGGAGATGACGCCCGAGTTGCGCGCCCAAGAAGATCGGCTCCGCGCGCAGATCGACGAGCAAGCCAAGCGTTAACGCCGGAACGGGCTCATGTGCCGCGTTGGAGACCGAACCATTCGATCTGCTTGCGCGGGCAGAATTGGAATCCCTCGGCGGCACAATACGCTTCGAGCCAACCGCGCCGCGACTCAAGATCGGCGAGCGTTACGCCCTGCGGCATGAGCAGCACTTGCTCGCGCCGCAGTTGCGGAAAATCGGCCAGATAATGCGACAACTCGGCGAGATCCGACGGCTGATCGATCACGAACTTCAACTGACAATCGTAGTCGCCCAGCAAGCGGCGCATGACCTCGGGCTGATGCCGACTCCGTTCATGACGGGCGTGCCAGCGGGGATGTTCGGCGGATGGCGGAGCGGAACTCGCGAACTTCGGACTGATTGACATCAGATCGCAAGCCAGCGATTGATACAGCGTCCCGGCCGTCTCGATGGTGATGTGTCGGCCCACGCCGCGCAAGCGTTCACACAGCGGCATCAACTCGGCAAACAACATCGGCTCGCCACCGGTCAGCACCACGTGGGTCGCTTCAAGGGCCACGATCCGCTCGGTGATTTCGTCGACCGACAAATCATCACCCTCGGGCGTCCAACTGGCATATGGCGTGTCGCAGAACCAGCAGCGCAAGTTGCAGCCGCTGGTGCGGACAAACACGCTGTCCACGCCCGTGAGCCGACCTTCGCCCTGCACCGAACGATAGAGTTCCGCGATTCTCACGACGCGTATTCCACCGGATCGGTTGCGCCCGCCTCGGCGAAACCTTTGAGCCGTAGCAGACACGCATCGCACCGACCGCACGACACGCCACGGGCGTCGGGATCGTAACACGTATGGGTCAGCCCGTAGTCGACGCCCAACGCCAAGCCGCGGCGAATGATCTCGGCCTTGGTCAACTGCACGAGTGGCGTGTGAATCTTGAATCGCAGCGCGCTGTCGACCCCGGCTTTCGTGGCGAGATTGGCGAGTTGCTCGAACGCCGTGATGAACTCGGGCCGACAGTCGGGATAGCCGCTGTAATCGACCGCATTGACGCCGATGAAAATGTCGGCCGAGCCGGCGACTTCGGCCAGCGCCAGCGCCAACGACAAGAAGACCGTGTTGCGGGCCGGCACGTAGGTGATCGGAATGCCGTGCGCCATCTCGTCGGCAGGGCGATCTTTGGGCACCGCCAGATCGGCGGTCAACGCGCTGCCGCCGAACTGAGCGAGATCAATCTTCACCGTGCGATGATCGACGATGCCCAACGACCGAGCCACGCGCGCGGCCGCGTCCAGCTCGAAGCGATGCCGTTGACCATAATCGACGCTCAGTGCATGCAGCGAGAACCCCTCGGCCCGTGCGATCGCCGCGGTCGTGGCCGAGTCGAGACCTCCGGA
>JAEUIL010000721.1 GCA_016794255.1 Planctomycetaceae bacterium
TAAAGAGCGAGCGATGATTGCCGCGGTACCGATTGGCCACGGTCAGATCGAGATCGGCGAAGAAGAAATCTTCGACATGTCGGCGGCTGTGAATCACGATCTCGCCGCCCGGATCGACGATGTAACTGTCGCCGTAACCGACCCCTTCGCCCTTGGTAAGGCCCGCCTCTTTGCCGATCGCCACGCTGTTGGCCCGTACAAAGTACACGTTGTTCTCGACCGCGCGGGCGGTGTGATCGGCCCGAACGTGCATGAAGTGGCCGATGAGCCCCTTGGGCGCGATGGTGTTGTAATGCGGGGCAAGAATCACCTGGGCTCCCTTGAGCGCCAGGATGCGGGTCGGTTCGATGTAACCACCGTCGGAACAAATCACCACGCCGAACTTCACCCCGCCGCACTCGAACACCGGGAACTCGCGTCCCTGTTTCTCGAAGGGAAAGTACGCCGTGCATTTGCTGTACGTGCCGAGCAAGTGGCCTTTGTAGACCACGGCCGCGGTGTTGTAAAAGTCGGGGCCACGTAGCTCGTTGAAGCCGACCACAAAGGTCGTGTCGAACTGCATCGTGCGGTCGAGCAGCGCCATCATCTGAGGCGAGTCGACCGCGAACGCCGAGCGCCGGGCCAGCGCCTCGTTGTCGGCGAAACCGGTCAGAAAGTTCTCGGGAAACGCGAGCAACTCGACCCGATCGCGGGCTGCGCGTTCCAGTCCGGCGACCACTTTGTCGAGATTCTCGTCGAACGCATCGAGCTTCGATTCCAATTGACAGACGCCCACTCGCATCGGATCACCTCGTGGGTTTGTAAACTTGCTGGCAAGACTCGTGTGCCATGCCTACGTCTTCGTAGGCATGTGTTTCACCAGCGAGCATGGCCACGCGGACGTGGCCAGGGCACACATCGAGTTATTTAAAGTCTTTTCTACCGCTTCTTTAACTGCGTGAACGATTGCTGCACCGCTTCGCCGAAGAGCGCGCCGTCGTTGCCGTACACCACGAGTCGGGCGCCTTGCTTGATCGTCCGCTCGGCCTGATAGCTCTTGCCGAACCAGCAACCCGCGGCGACGTGGGCGCGATTGGCTGTGTCGATGATCCGCTGCAACATGGCGATCAAATCCGCGTGGTCGTACTCGTTGGGAATGCCCATGTTGGTGGTCAAATCGTTCGGACCGACAAACACCGCGTTGACACCGGGGATGGCGCAGATTTTCTCCAGGTTCTCGACACCCAACACCGACTCGATCATCGGAATAAACACGGTGTTCGCACAGCGTTCGTTAGTCACGTAGTTGCGGGTCTTGTCACTCGGCCATTTCCCCTCGGCCAGTACCCGATCGAGCGCGACGCCCTTGAGCGGACGGTACATGGCGGCCGCGGCCAATCGGCGACAATGCTCGACATCCTCGACATACGGCACGACCACACCGTCATACGTGTCGCAGACCTTCGACACATCGTCGGCATCGCGGCTATGCGTGCGGGCCAGACACGCGATCCCCTTGGCCGCCAGGGCATACCGCACCGGCAAGAACTCAGCCAGATCGAGTGCGTTGTGCTCGGCCGTGACAATCACGAAGTCGAGCGCCCCGTCGGGCAGCACATCGACAATGGCAGGATTCGTGATGTGTTGAAAGAACGTGCCATACACCGTGTCGCCACGGAGCATTTTGTCTTTGAGCAGTTTGCCAAGTTTCGGAGCAGGCATCGTGGTGAGTTCCTAGGCGGGGATGAGATGCGGAGCAACGTGAGTTTAAGGCAGCAAGAGACGCAGGGGAAGCGAAAGCTAGCCGCGGTCGTGACGCCATTTGAACCGTTTGCGTGCCATGCCCACGTCCGCGTGGGCATGTGTCCCTGTGCAAACGCATGTCCACGAAGACGTGGACATGGCACACATGAGGAAGCTGCATTGCCTTGCCCAAAGGTCAGCGTGCATTCCACTCGCGGTTCGGCTGCTTCCACAGAATCCGCGCGGCGTAGATACTGTTGTTGGAACCGTATTCGTTGCCAGGCTTGAGAATCCCCTTCGGCCCTTGCATCCACTCGGCCGTGGTGACCCAAGTCTCATTCTCATTCACTTCCGTCACGCCGAACGCGTTGCCCAAACCTGCGCCGCGCTCGGGGATGAGAATTCGTTCGGTGTTGCGAATCACGTGCAACTTCTCGGGATCGACCTGCGCGATGAACAGCGGCGCACGATGGCGGAAGACATGGTCGTTGTTCGCCCCTTTGCGTGTGTAGCTGAGCAGCAAGCCGCCGGCGTGCGTGACCCAGTGCTGTTGCGTGTTCGTACTGCCAAGATCGCTGCCGTCGTCAAATCGCCAGCGCTTCACCGGTCCGAAGTGCAGACCGTCGTCGGACGTGGCCACGTAGGCCGTGCGATCGTTCCGCATCGTCAGATAATATCGGCCGCGATACACGGTCAACGACGGCTCGAACACGCCGGTCTGCCGACTGCCGGGAAGCTTGTATTCCACGCCGGGCTCGGTGGGGCGACTCAGTTCGTCACCATGTTCGAGATACTTGAGCGTCGTGCCGTCGAACGAACACCGCATCACCGCCGTGTAATACGGACTTTCGCCCGCAGTCTTGAAGTGGAACGGCAACAGAATCTCGCCATTGGGCAGGTCAACTCGTTGGCTCGCGCCGACGGTGGCGTAGAAGAACTTCGGATCGTCGGGCATCACGATCGTCTGCCAGCCGGTCCAGGTCCGTTGCTCAGCGTTGTAGACCGAGTACGACGTGCGTGACGACGCCTCGTTCTGACTGATTTTCACTTCCGCCCCGGCGGCGTTGCGTTTGTAGCGGACCGTGGGACCGGTGGCGAGCAACTTGCCCGTGGCCGCGTGCCATTTGGGAACCATGTCGCCGGCGACGATCTCGATGCCGCCCGGCTCTTGGCGTCGACCCAAGGTCTGCGGATGTTCCAGCGGCGGCGACCAAGTCTTGCCCAAGTCGTCGGAACGAATTTCGTTGACGGCGAAGAAAATGTCGCTGCCAGTGAGCAGTAACTTTTGCATCGTGAAGACGACACTCGGTTTGGGACCCGGCACGACACCGGCCCGCGGCGCGACCCAACAGGTGTGGCCATCGAAGCCCGACATGACCGTGTCGAGTTGGATCGTGTAGTCGAGCGGTTCGACGGCTCGTGCCGGTGCCGCCAACCAACAACAGATCACCGCAGCGAGTAAGAGTCGCAAACCGCGTGTAGCCGAACTCGCCGGAGTTCGGGGCTTGTTGTCGTTGGATCGACCCGAACTCTGGCGAGTTCGGCTACGGATCAAAGCGTTATCAAACATCGCCATCTCCCACCAAGAGTTTCGCTCGTCACACTATCGCGCCGGCACAAAATCATCGATCACCCGCACCGTCGGTTGACCGCCGTTCTCGGAATCACCGCCCAGCACCAAATCATACGAACCGTCGTGCTTGTTGAGATCGGGCAAGAAGCATCGCACGATGCGATTGAACTCTTTGACCGCGCCGGTTTTATCCCAGCTGACGGTGAGTTGCGGCGCGACGGCGATCTGTCCGGCGGTCGTGACCTGCACCTGATAGAAGTTCACGCTCTTGGCCGTGTCACCCTCGAGCGCGGCGTGGAAGAAAATCTGGCCGTTGGGCGAGGTCCAGATCCAGGCACTTGGTTTCGAGTAGTTGAGCAGATGGATCGGCTCGCCGGCCGAGTTGCGGAGTTGC
>JAEUIL010000738.1 GCA_016794255.1 Planctomycetaceae bacterium
CATTCGCGATCAACCGGGCTCCCTTGTCATTGCGAAGTTCTAACATGCCGTCGATCGGCGAGCCGAGCCGCTCGGCGAACAACTCGCAACGCACCTTGTCACCCTCGGCAACGGTGAGGTGATACAGGTCCTCTTCGCCAGCTGCGCTCAACTGGCCATTCACGGCCACGGGCAACGCCGCGAGTTGCCGCTCCGCGCCGAGCGTTTGTCCCTCGACGAGTTCGGTTTGGTCGCTGACTTGCACGCGCGGACGTAGTCCCACGGGCAACGATCCCTGAGGCCACGCGACCGGTCGCCAATCGCCGAGCACCGCGTCGCCCGAACCGTTGACCGACTTAGCAGCGGCCGTGGCGTCCAACTTGGCGAACGCTTGTTTGCCAAAGCGGCCCCACAATTCCAACTGCGGCGAACCTGCCCGGTTCACCACGTTGGGGAAGACTTGGTCGACGTAATCGAACGTGCCGATCGCGACCCGAAAATGTCCCGGGGCGGCAGCGGCGTAAGTCAGATCGTGGATCGCGGCCGTGTACGTATCATCGGCGGGGAGCGTGACGTTGACTCGACAGTCACCCGCCAAAGCGGTGCTCGGCAGCGACCACGCGATTTGCCGCCGCTGGCTGTCGTATAGATGCACGACCGGTCGCAGCTTGGCACCCAATCGCCGAGCCATGACGTCAATCGTGATCGCATCGCCTTTGCGACCCGCGAAGCGAATCTCCTGTACGTTCGAGCCGGTTACGACGCCATGCACCGCGGTCGGCAGTTTTTCGGGCTCGGCGTTTGCGGCGGGAGTCGGTCGTTGCGGCAAATGATCGACCGCGATCACCTCGGGCGACGTGATCCCCTCGTTGGTCGCCAAACGCAGATGATACACGCCCGGCGTCACATCCTTGCCAAGCGTGACGTCGAAGTCGACCGCGTTCGTCCGGGGAGTGCCGACTACCTTCTGACCGACGATCGGCAGATCGACAAGCAACCGTGGCTCGCCGAGCAAGTCAGCACCTTGCACCGAAACGCGCGTGGTCCCCTCGGTTTGCAACCCTCGCACGAGCAGTCGCGTGATCCGCGGAGGGGCGGCGAACGTGGTGGAGGTGGCGAGCAAGATAATGAGCGCGAAACCGCAAGCGAACGACAAGCTGGCTTGAAGTGGCTTGCCGTAACGAGCAATACTGGCGCGGCGATTAACCAAACAGTTCATGGATCGGCTCAGCCTCGATGAAGCGCACGGGCCGATTCCCTGGGCCGGGCATCATGGTCGTTTCGAGATCAATTCCCAGCGCCGTGTACAACGTCGCCAACATCTGCGGTGGCAGGATCGGTCGATCATGCGGCGCGGCACCGATCTTGTCGGTCGAGCCGATCACCTGACCACCCTTGATCCCGCCGCCGACGAAGAAGTTCGTCCAGGCCGAGGGATAATGATCACGCCCGCCACGATTGTTGATCTTCGGCGTGCGACCAAACTCGCTGAACACGGCGATCACGGTCTCGTCGAGCAGCCCGCGCGATTCGAGATCTTCGACGAGCGCGGTCAGTGCCAGATCGAACTGCGGGCAGAGGTGACGTTCGTAATCGGCATAAGTGTTGTCCAAACTGCTGCCGTTGGCGTGCATGTCCCAACAGGTGATACCAAACACGGTGTCGAAATGGTTGACGGTAATGAACCGCGAGCCACGCTCGATCAACCGCCGAGCCATTAAGCAACTTTGGCCAAACGTATTGCGGCCGTAACGATCGCGAAGCTTGTCGGTCTCTTGCGACAGGTCGAACGCCTTCTTCGTCTCGGGCGACGTGAGCAGATTGAACGCCCGAGCGTACGCTGTGTCTCGAGCGACGGTGCTCGACGTTTCGGTGCGGCGTTGAATATCGTCGAGCTGGCTGAGCAGCTTGCGACGCGAGTCGATGCGGAACTCGGTTTGACCGGCCGGCGGTTCGAGGTTGTTGACCTTGAAGTCCGGCAGCGCCGGGTCGCCGTTGAGGACAAACGGCTCGTGCGCACTGCCGAGATAGGCCGACTCTTGGCCGTGCGGAGTCGCGGTGCCGGTGTTGCCAATCTTCGCCGGGAGCAAAATGTTGGCCGGCAAATTCCCGCGCGAGCCATACATCCGCGAGATCACCGAGCCGATGAACGGTTGCGGATTGGCCGGATTAAAGTCGTGGCCGGTCATCATCCAACGCTGGCCGTTTTCGTGCGAAGCGCCGGTGTTGTGGTGCAACGAGCGCACCAGTGCCACCTTGTCCATCATCCGCGCCATGAGCGGGAAATGCTCGCAGATCTGGATGCCATTGACGTTCGTCGCAATCGGCTTGAACGCGCCGCGAATATCCTCGGGAGCGTCGGGCTTCATGTCCCAGGTGTCGAGATGACCGGGCGAACCGACGAGGAACAGCGTGATGCAGTTCTTGATCTTCTTGCCCGAGTCGTTGACCGCGCCCGCCGCTTGGAGTTGATTCCAGTTGGCCAGCGACAGGCCGCCCATGGCCGTGGTGCCGACCTGCATGAAGCTGCGTCGATTCATGCCGCTGCACAACGGCAGCTTGACGTTCCCGATCGAGAGCATCGCGAGGGTTCCTTCACAGTGAAGCGGAGAGAGTTGAGATCGGGCCGAGGTTAGATCGTGTACGACACGACGTTCGAAACATCGACGTACTTGCTATCGACATAGTCGCCTTGGGCGTTCTTGCGATAGTTGACGTACTTCCACATCTGGAGCACGACTTCGTACTTGCCGGGCGAGGTGTCGGCATGCTCGTAGCTCATGTCGCCACGGGCCGACGGGGTCGCGATCACTTTGCCGTCACGCTTGACGAGCCACTGCAGGCGCAAGCCCCAGTCGTTGGTGACATCGGTGCGTGTGATCTTGCGTCCATCGAGCCGCAATTCGGCCTGCGGTGTGCCTTCGAACTTTTGGTCCATACGGCGAGATTCCCCGGGGGTGTGTTGGTGCCAGTGCTAGCCCGAAGTGCCAACGGGGCTGAGCAACCAGCGGCGGGACGATCCATCAGCAAGCTCTGATTATATTCGGCATTTTGAGCCGTTGCCAAGACGAAAGGGGGGAATTTTGCGGCCGATCAGCTGTTCGAGCTGTTTCTTCCGTAGGACGGGTCTCCAGGCCCGTCCAAGTCCTTTCGCAAGGTATGGACCGGCCTGGAGACCGTCCTACGAAGATCTGATTCACTATGCCAACCCTCGATTCCCGCTTTGCAGCCGCCCGGTGGTCGCGGTATGGTCACGTCCATGAACGAGCTTCCGGTCGAAATCTCCGCCGCCTCGCGTTTTGCGTCATATCTGACGGCGTTTGAGGAATGCGTCCCCCTGGGCAACCGGTTGCTCGCGGTGCTCGCCGCGTTGCCGCACGGCGTGCAGCGCGACTTTCTCGATGATCCGCGGTTTCAAATCACGCTCGAGAATTTCGTCCCCGGCAGCGGTTGGAAACTGTGGGTGGGCGTGCCCGGTCCGATCGGCAACGGCAGTCGTTGCGTCGTGCTGCGGCCGAAGTTAGCGCATTGCAGCGAAGCGTTCGCGCACTATGTCATCGCTCACGAACTGGCGCACGCTTTTCTGCGCAACGGCGGTTGGGGTTCGATCGTCGATCGCGAAGAAGCGGCCGACACGCTCGCGGCTAGCTGGGGATTCGCACGCCCCCGCTAATCGAGAGCGCGGTTCTCTGTCGGCGAAGTCACCCGCCCCGACGCCGCAAGATGTCGAATAGATACAACGCCACGGCGGTCCAGATCAACGCAAACGCCCAAGCGTGGGCCGTGGTGAATGGCTCGCGAAACAGAAAGATCGCGACCCCCATTTGCAGCGTTGGCGTGATGAACTGCAAGAACCCGAGCGCGGTCATCGGCAGGCGTCGAGCCGCCGCAGCGAAGCAGACCAGCGGCGCAGTCGTCACCGGACCGGTCGCGGCGAGCCACCCATTCTGAGCGTTCGCGTCGAAGGCGAAAACACCAGCGCCTTGCGATTCGAGATAGCATAAATAGCCGATCGCCAACGGCGCGAGCAACGTGGTCTCGATCCACAAGCCGACCAGCGCCTCGGTTGCCGCCAGCTTTCGCAGCAGTCCGTAGGTCGAGAACGTCACGGCGAGCAACAGCGCGATCCAAGGGGCTTGGCCCGCGTGAATCGACAAGATCACGACACCTGCCGCAGCGACGAACAGCGCGAGCAACGGCAATCTGCGCAGCCGCTCGCCCAGCACGACCACGCCAAGCAACACGTTCGCCAGCGGCGTGATGAAATAGCCCAAGCCGGCCTGCACCACTTGGTGAGTGCTCACCGCGTAGATATACGTCAGCCAATTGGCGGCAATGAAGCAGGTGCTCGCCACGAGCAGCAACAGCGTTTTGCGATCACCGAGCAAGGCCCGAGCGACGCGGAGCTTGCCCATCGCCATCACGATCAACGCGACGAACACGAACGACCACAGCGCCCGATGGGCGAGGATTTCGACCGGCGACACGCCCGCCATTTGACGAAAGAACAGCGGCATCGCGCCCCACAAGCCGTAGGCGACGATGCCATAGATCAAACCAGCCCGGGATTCGGCAGCAGCGGCGGATGTGGACGGTGTGATGATTCGGCTCGCAAAGACTCGACGCATTCAATCGGGGCGTCACTCTACTTCAGTAACGCTCGCATCCCGTCCATCAGCACCTTCTCGACCTGCGGCGCGGTGTTCGACGAACTCGGCTGCGTCTCGTAGCCCCCCTGCGAGTACGCGATCTCGGTGCCGATATAGGCCGTGCCGTAGTCGCCGTACGCGGCCATGCACACGATACCGTCGGGCCGCATCTGCTGGGCTGCCAATTGATACTCGACGAACAACTCGCCCGGCATGTGCAGAACGTACACGTTCCCCAACCTCAGACAGCTCAACTCGATCGGATTACCATGCAACGCCCGCAACACAAACGCCAACTTGCTTGCCGCCGTCATCCGATCACTTTCTGGCGCTTGCTTGTCGTCGAGCGTCGCGCGGAGCTTGTCGACTTGCAGGTGCGGCGCGACCGGCAATCGCACGGGCTGCACACGCCATTCGCAATCGGCAGCCACGAGCGGCGTCTTCTTCATCGCTTGCCAAGCGCGTTGCATGCCGTCGGCCATTCGGTCAGTCAACACCACGCGCAGCTCGGGCGTGCCATCGTTGTACTTGCCCGCGGCGATATTGCCACTCGCGCCGTTGAAATGCACCAGCGTCAGACCGGGATGGTTTTGCTCGTGCTTGGTTCGTGCCAAACCGACGAACTCGGCGGTCACGTCCCCTTTGCCGAAATAGCTCTGCGGATGCGTCGCATAGTAGCTGAGCGACACAATGGGCCGATCGCCGTCGAAGAACGTCAACATCTTGAGCAGCGGATCGATCACACCTTCGGGCGCGGCGAGTGCTTCGTCGACACGGGCCGCACTCAGATCGTAACCTTGCCGCTTGGCCTCGGCCATCAGTCGCGACAAGATCGGCTCGGGAATGCGATACGAACTCGAACGCGAGATCATCACCCGACCGTCGGGCCCCAAAATGCGGCGATTCGACGCGACTTTGTCGACCTTCGCTTCGCCGACGCCGAGATGCGTGACCGGCTGCGCCTTGTCGAGCGCCTTGCGAGCAGCTTTCCCTGCATTCACGATCGTCTGCTTCACGAACTCGACATTGAACCGCTTGCCGTTGAGTCCGTGAGGCGCGAGCAACTCCTCGGCGCTAAAGTCGCAACGCACGCTGTCGTGCTGATGCAGCGCGTGGACCGTGACCCGATCGACCGTGGTGTCGACGGCCTTGGCCAAGCTTTCGCGCCATAGATCATGACCGCCGTTGGCGATGCCGATCCAGTCGACGGCGCACAGTACGATCGGCTTGCCGATGCCGAGCAACACCACCCCGCGGGCACTCAACGGATCTTCGATCTTCCGCGCCAGTGCGTAGGCCACAGGCGTTCCCAACGGCGGCGTCGCGTCGGTTTGAAACACCGCGATTCGCACCGTGCCGGCCGCAGGCGCGTCCGCGCCCAAGCTCACGGACCAGCCGAGCACGACGATCAACAACCCCGTGACGAACCGCACCATCGCAAACTCCTTATCTACGCGACGAACCAAGCTCGCATGTCACCTAGCGCTTGACCCAATAGTCGACGACGCACACGTCATCGAGAATCGGCTTCACTTGATCGACGAACTTCAAATGCTCGGCATGCGGCAAGTACACCTCGCGACCCTTCTCGTCGGCGAACGTGACAAAGAAGCAGTGCGTAAACCCTTTCGACAGATTCTCGACGCTGACGTCGGTGCCCCACTCGAAGTCGCGAATCACGTCGATCTTCTTCGGCAGCGCGGCAAAGGCCTCTTCGATCGCTTTGATCTGCTCGGGCTTGGTATCGGCCTTGAACTTGAAGAACACGACGTGCCGCAGCATCTTGCCACTCGCGGCGGGTTGGGCCGAGGTGGAGGCCGATTGACTGTGGATCAACCCGGCAACGACAAACAACAACAGCGGCAAGAGCCAAGAAAGCGAGTGACGCATAGGGGGCCTGCGGTTCGAGGAACGAAGCGGAATGGTGGGCAGGTCGTTGAAGATAATCAACTTGCTCACCCGCCGCAAACGCGCATCGTATCCAGCACGGTCCGCGTGATGCAGCAGCTTCAAAATCTTCGCTAGCCCACTCGGCTAGTAGCTTCGTTCGCTCTCGGTGATAATCGCGGAAACAAGCCCCGTGATTCTGTCACCACCTTCATCATGGTCGATCATCAACTCATTCAACGTCATTTTCGCACGGCCGATCCGGTGCTCGCGCGGATTGTGAAGCAGGTCGGCCCGGTCACGCTCAAGCCGCAGCGCGATCGGTTTCAAGTGCTGGTGCGTTCGATCATCTCGCAGCAGATTTCGACCGCCGCCGCGCGGACGATCCGTGCTCGGTTGGCCGAACGGTTGTCGCCCGAGGGTTTTCGGCCCGAGAGTTTGGCCCGGCTGTCGATCGATGACTTGCGCGCGGTCGGCGTGTCGCGACAGAAGGCGACCTACATGCTCGACTTGGCCGAGAAGTGCCGCGACGGCACCGTGCGGCTATCGCGAGTGGGGCGGCTCAGCGACGAGGAGGTGATCGCCGAGTTGACGCAGGTGAAGGGGATCGGGCGTTGGTCGGCGCAGATGTTCTTGATGTTCTCGCTCGGTCGCCTCGACGTGTTTCCGCACGACGATCTCGGCATTCGTTCGGCGATCCGGCAGTTGTACGAATTCGCCGAACTGCCGAACAAAACCGAGTGTCTCGCCATCGGCGAGCGTTGGCGGCCCTACGCCACGATCGGCAGTTGGTACTGCTGGCGATTCTTGGAGTTAAAGATGAAGCCGCCGCGGTCGTGAAACGTCGTCAGGTTCCGAACAACCGATCACGTCTGGCTTGGTTCCACGCCACTTTATCGGCCGTGGATATCTGCTCGAAATCCGGCGAGGCGCTGAATGCGGCGAGCATTGCGGCAACATATGTAACAACGCAACGATTATGTCAGATCGTTGCAACGGCATTCTTAACGGAACAATCAAACCCAATAACGGCGGCCACGAAGCGCGACGTTTGCAACCAATACGGCCCGCCGCCGTTCGCTGCAGTGTGCGGCTGGGCCGTTCCGTGCTCAGGTGAGTTTTCCTCGCCATAGCATGATGACAAACGCGACAAGAGTGATCCCCACGGGAACACCGAGGCAGACGCTGATGCCCATCGGTGTGCCCAACTGTCCGGTGGCTGTTGCGATGCCAGCTCCCACGGCAGCGACTATTCCAGAGGCGAAGGGAATCCACAGTGCGAATTCACCTGTCTTCTCATTCTTGTGGTTATCCTGGTTCATCATATTTAGATTGGCGTGTTAGGGCCGAACGTTACCGCTCAGCGGGCGGCTACCGTTGATTAACCACCACTTTCAATCGACCGATTTCGCCGCTCGGGTGCATCAGATGGTTCGATGGGTTTTCCGTAGAGTTCGATATAACGATCACACTTTCGCATGTTCTGAAACAGTGGCCA
>JAEUIL010000765.1 GCA_016794255.1 Planctomycetaceae bacterium
CGCCAACTTGCATACATCCCGAACTCTGGCGAGTTCGGCTACGGTGCAAACGGCGTCATTCAACCTGCTTGGGCAAACACCTTCGTTCGCGGTGCGTAGCCGTACTCCTTCAATTTTCCTGTGAGGGTTCGCAGTCCAATGCCGAGCGCCTCGGCCGTCTTGGCCCGATGACCGCCAAAGCGTTCCAGCGTCGACTCGATCAAGCGTCGTTCCATCTCCTGCAAGCTCAGCCCAGTCGGCAACTCTTCACTGCTCTCGTGACTCTCGGGCGACGCCAGCAGCCACGATCGCAACTGATCGGCCGTGATCGGCGCTCCCAGGCTCATCACACTCGCGCGCGTCACGATGTTTTCCAACTCGCGCACGTTGCCGGGCCAGTGATACTCGTTCAACAAGTTCTGGGCCGAGGGCTCGAGCGTCGCGGGGTCTTGATTCAAACGGCGTGCAGCACGCGTGAGGAAGTACTCGACCAACTCGGGAATATCGCCACGACGCTCGCGTAGTGGCGGCACCTCGAGCGGGATCACCGCGAGGCGATAGAACAAGTCTTGTCGGAACCGACCCGCGAGCGCCTCGGCTCGCAAATCGCGGTTGGTCGTGGCCAGCACGCGGACATCGATCTGCCGCGTATGACTCGAACCGACGCGCTCAAAGGTCTTTTCTTGCAACACCCGCAGCAGTTTGGCTTGCAGCGGCAGGTCGATCTCGGAAATCTCGTCGAGCAGGATCGTCGCGCCATCGGCCAGCTCGAAACGCCCGATTCGCGGCGCATCGGCCCCGGTGAACGCACCCTTTTCGTGGCCAAACAGTTCGCTCTCCAATAGATGCGCACTGAGCACCGGACAGTTCAGACTCACCAGAGGCGATGACGCGCGACTGCTGGCGGCATGCACTGCCCGAGCGACCAACTCTTTGCCGGTGCCACTTTCGCCGCAGATCAAAATCGTCTCGTTGGTCGGTGCTGCACGGCTGATGGCCATGCGCAGACGTTGCATCGCTGGGCTCGAGCCGATCATCTGGGGACCGTCGTCAATTGCCAGATCGGCGATCGCCGCCGGTTGTTGATCCAGCAACCGGCCATGTCGCAACGCGCGAGTCACGAGCTGCTCGATCTGGTCGACGCCAAATGGCTTTTCGATAAAGTCAAACGCGCCATACCGCATCGCCTCGACGGCCGCGGTCACCGTCGCGTGAGCGGTCACCATCACAATCTGGGCACCGTGCTTGCGGCGGTTCAATTCGCGAATGAGTTCCAAGCCCGACATGCCGGGCATCTGCAAGTCGGTGACGATCACGTCGATCGCCTTGTCGGCCAAGAGTTGCAGAGCTTCGACGCCACTTGAGACGCTCGAAACTTGAAAGCCGATGGCTCGCAAAGTGTCGGTGAGCGACTCGCGGGCTTGTCGATGATCGTCAACGACCAGCACTCGGCCGGCGTCTTGATTGCGGGAAGTGCTTTCCATTCCGCGTAGTTTCGTACTCATGCCGCGACCTCCTTTCGCTCGGTGGTCGGCAATCGCAGGGTGAACACCGCGCCCCCGCTCGTGGCGTTGCGCAGGACGCACGTGCCGCCATGAGCCTCGGCCACGCGCCACACAATAGCCAACCCCAGGCCGGTGCCCGTGTTCTTGGTCGTGTAGAACGGCTCAAAGGCACGGCGTACTTGCTCGTCGCTCAGCCCCGGTCCATTGTCGGCGACGTGAATTTCGATCATGTCGTCGTCGGCGATGAGGCCCGAGTACATGATCCGCCCGCCGGTGGGCATCGCATCGATCGCATTGAGCGTCAGATTGAGCACGGCCCGTCGCAGCATGTCACGATCAACGAACAGCTCGATGTCACGCGACAAGTACAGGTCGACGGCAATCGCCTGAGCGGCAAGCTGCAACTGCAACGAACTAACCACCTCGTCGATCAAATCACGCACGACGACCCAGGTGCGCTTCGGCTCGCGATCAATCGTAAAATGCAGCAGATCATTGACCATCGAATCGAGCGATGTCATGCCAGTCTCGATCTTGCCCACGAGTTCAAGCGATTCAGGCTCACGAACCACGCGACGCTTGAGCAAACTCAGGTACAACGCCACGGGCACCAGATTGTTCCGCACCTCGTGAGCCACGTGCGAGGCCATTTGCCCCAGATCGGCGAGCCGGTTCTTACGGGCCAGTTCACGATTCTTGATTTCGAGCTCGTCGGTGAGCCGTTTGACCTCGTCGCTCAACGCGCGATGAGTCTGTTCGAGACTCACGGTCGCCGCTTGCCAAGCTTCGAGCACGGTCTCCAAATCGGCGGCACTTAATGACGCGGCCGGGGGCCACGCGGTAGTCGCATCGACACTCATCGTGGTTACACCTCGCTGGTCAGATCTAGGATCCCGGGGGCGACGTGCCCGCTGGGGATATACGCTCCGCGCACCGCTTCGGCTGTGCGGGTCTCGGTCAGTCGCACGTGAGCTTCGTCACGGCGACGGGTCAAATGTTGTTCGGACTCGCGTTCCAAGGTCAGCACGTAACGAAACAACGTGTCGCATTCCGCGACCAGCTTGGCACACGCGGCCCGCTCTTCGGGCGAACGCCACGCGCGTCGGTCAGGATCGTCGTGACGAAACGGTTCCAGTTCACGCTCAATCTCTTGCACCGAACTGATCAGGAGTTGCTTCGCTCCGAGAATTCGCAACAGATCGTTGACATCGCCGCGCTCGACGACCGTCTGCTGTTGCCGGCCCAACTCGACGAGTTGGATCAAGCAGTTGTGCTTGCGTCGCACTAACAGCGTCAGTTGTTCGGTACTCGGGGCGGTCATGGCTTCCAGCATCCAGGCGTCGATCCAGGCGATTACAGGGCTACGAGAGCTTCGATCAATTGCGACCATTCGTCGCGTGAGTAATTCGTGGTCTCGGTAAACGGGGCGTCGTTCGGCAATCGTTGCAGCACGAGGCGAGCTTGCAGTAACGTACTTCGGGCTTCGATCGCACGATTCATACGACGATAGCAGTCGGCGATTTGCAGCAAGGCGTCGAGCACCTCGGGCGAATCCTGGTAGCGATGCACGGCCGACAGATACGCGGCCACGGCTTGCTCGTGTCGTTCGAGCAAAGCCAGTACCGAGCCGCGACCGAAGAGCGTGTTACGCAAAATCCGCTCACCCTCGGGTGACAGCCGCCGCTGAGCTTCATCGCGGCTCATGCGATCGGCCAGCTCGTCATACGCGCCGAGCGCCGCCTCATAGCGACGACGGGCCTTTTCACGAGCCAGTTGCTGCACGCGCTCGTCGGTCGATTCGTTGCCGAAACGCGGATCGACCTGCTCGCCCGCGCGGCGATACGCTTCGGCCAGCAGATATCGGACCTCGTGCGAATCTTCGATTTGTGAATAACGCGTGAGCCATTCTTCGAGCCGAATCGCCGCCTGCTCGTAACGTTGTTGGTCATACAGCAGCCGCGCGTAAAGCCGTAGGCTCGTGCGCCACTCGATACTGGTCGGCGTGAGCTGGTCACCTTCGATGACTTTGAGCAGCTCGGTGCTCGCGGCGTCGTAATTTGCCAGCATCAAATGAGCACGGGCGGCAACGAGTGGCAGGCGAGCGCGCGAGACATCGGCCTCGGGCAGGTCGGCCAACTCGGCGAGCACGTCCAATGCCGTTTGCGGCTGATCCATTTCCAGATGACACTCGGCAACGGCGAGGAAGCCCAATGTCCGTCGCGGCTTGGCGAACGAGTCGAGATATTGCGTGTACAGATCGAGAGCTTGCGGATAATCACCCGCGGCACGGCGGTGTTCGGCCGAGTTCCAAATCAACTCGGGATAATCGCGGCTGGCGCGTTCGCGCCGCGAGAGACGCTCATAAAACTCGGCGAGTTCGCGGTCGCGCTCGGCCAACATCGTCGAGCGAGCTTCGAGTTGCTCGAAAGTGAGTCCGGTCAAATCACCTTGCTGTTGGGTGCGCCACGGTTGAAACGCATCCTCGGCCAGCTTGGCCGCTTCGGTGGCACCCAGCAGACGATCGGCGAACCGCGCCAGGGCGAACGAACGCGCGTAGTCGGCGCGTTGCATCAACGTGTCGTAGGCGGCTGAGTACGCCTGCCGCAGCTCTTGGGCCGAGAGATACGGATTCTGCCAACGATCAATGCGTGGCATCGCCTCGAAGAACCCCGCAAAAGCGGCGAGGCTATCGTCGAAGTGCTTCATATCGAGCAACAACGTGGCCCGCTCGAACTGCGCCGTAAGATCGACGGCCGACTCGGGATACAGCCGTGCGATTTGATTGAGGTCTTCGAGGGCATTGGCCAGTTCGCTCAGCTCACGCTTGGCACGAGCGCGGAACAGATACGCCTGCGGCGACCAGCGCGACGACCAATTGTCACGGAGAATGCAGCGTGAGAATTTGTCGATGGCTTGCTGTAAAGCCTCGGGCCGACCGTCGTCGTCACGCCGGGCGAGAATGCGAGCTTGCCAGAACAGCGCCTCGGCCCGGTAACGCGAGCCCTCGGGAATCTCGTTCAAGATCTGATTGGCTGCGGTGAGATCGCCGAGTTCGAACAAGATGCGACCTTGCAGGGCTTGAGCCAGTTCGCGATCGTCACCTTCGACGGTCTCGTCGGCCAGCACGCGCGAGTTATGGTGCAGCGCCTGTTGCCAGTCGGGCTTGGCGGCCTCGCTGTAAGCTTGCGCCAACAGCTGATTGGCTTGCGTGACCAGATCGCTGTCTTGCTGCGAGGTGGCAACACCCAACAGATTGGGAATCGCGCGCGTCGCAAAGCCCGCGGCGATTTGCTGACGGCCCAACTCGACGAGCGTCGGCAGCCGGTAATCGTCAGGCATGTCGCGAGCCGTCGCTTCTTCGAGATACCGGGCCGAGAGCAAGTGCTGCTGACGACCACGTTCGCCCCAGAGCTTCTCGGCGCGACGGGAGTTAATCACGCCAAAGATATAGGGCGGAATCCACTGCCGCGGTCCGGGCAGATCATTCCACGGCAGAAACAAGCCCGCGATCTGAATGGCTCGGGCGTCGTCGCCACGTTCCAGGGCAGCCAGTGCCGTGTCGAGATCGATGTACTTCTTCTTGGGTTGCATGGCCGCGGCGAATTGCCAGACGGCGATCAACGTGACCGTGAGCCCGAGCCAAGCCGTGATTAGAACGAGAATCTTCCGGTGATGCTTCGCCCAGAGGGAACGCAACTCCGGACCCGAGCGCGGAAGCGCACGGAGTCGGGCGAGCCAGCCGGTCGCCTCGCCGAGTTCGTCGTGTGTGGGGGAAACTTGAGCCATCGCCGGGACAAAATCGAAACATTTTTGGAAAAAGGCGGGGTCTTGTACTCGAAATCTCTCAAGAGAGTCAATGCGTTTGCCGACACGGGAGTGATGTCGCGGCGGTGCTGTCAGAGACGGACAAAAGCGCCGCGATGCCCGCAAGAACCGAGTTGGCCCACCTCAAGAGCGGCGGGCGAATGACAGCGAACGCCGATCTCACGATTGACGGGGGCTGATGAATTGGCTATAAAGCGTGGCTCAGTTTGAAGTTACTGATTTCAAAAGTTCCGCAACCTTCTCGGGAGAAGTCCACCGTGGGTGGTATCAGCGATCGTCATCAAGAGATCAAGCGTCGTCGTCATCGCCGGAAGAAAATCGCTCTGTTCAAGCGCAAGCTGAAGACGGCTACCGCCTCGGAGAAGACCGAGATTGTCGACAAGCTCCGCAAGCTGACCGAAGGTTGCGAAGTGGTGATCGAAAACCTGGGTTTGACCCAAGCCTAGTTGCTAAGCGGTTATCGCCAGCACGGTGCGGGTCCACCGGGCTGATTGCACTGCGGGGGCAGCGTGATAGCGTCCCGACCTGATTGTGAACGCAGGCCGGCGAGCGGCTAGGGTCATGCGCATAAGTACGGGGCGCGGCACTGTCATCTTGGCGATTCGCTCGGGGATCGCCGTTCCTCTCGCCTTTGGTTGTGCCGATGCCAACAGCATTCGCGATCGCGGCCCATCCGGACGACATCGAATTTGTCATGGCCGGTACCTTGCTGCTACTACAGCAGGCGGGTTGGGACATTCATTACATGAACGTGGCCAACGGGTGTTGCGGCTCCACGGTGATCGGCCGAGACGAATTGATCGAGATGCGTCGGGCCGAGGCACAAGAGGCTTGCCGCTTGGCCGGGTTCAGGTTTCACGACAGTCTGGCCAACGACATGGAGATCATGTACGACCGGCCCACGTTCTTTCGGTTGGCAGCAATCGTGCGAGAAGTCGCCCCAACGGTGGTGCTGACGCATGCCCCGATCGACTACATGGAAGATCATACGAACACGTGCCGACTGGCGGTCAGCGCCGCGTTTGCCCGAGGTATGCCTAATTTCCCCTGCGATCCGCCGATCCCGGCGATCTCGGGTGATGTGACCGTCTACCATGCCCAACCGCATGGCAATTGCACGCCGCTAATGGAACCGGTTCGGCCCAGCCACTACGTGGACGTCGGTTCGCAGATGGCTCAAAAGACCGCGATGCTCGCTTGCCACCGCAGTCAGAAACTGTGGCTCGATCAAAGTCAGGGGCTCGACTCTTATCTGGTCACCATGCAGGAATTGATGCGTGGCGTGGGGCGGCTGTCGGGGCGGTTCGAGTATGCCGAGGGGTGGCGAAAGCATTTGCACCTCGGTTTCTGTGCCGAGAACGCCGATCCGCTGGCCGAGGTGCTGGGTGAGCGGTGTTATTGCCCGTAACTCAATCTTGATTGTTCTGTAGTTGAATACCCCAAACCTGCAATAACTTCGCCGCCGCGGACGTGAAGCTCTTACGAAAATCAATAGCTTGAAAATTGCTCAACGGCCAAGCCCAGGGGATCTTGGCATGGTTGCGAAAGTGGATCGGAATGATGCGGTCCTCGAATCGCTGCTCTTTCAGAGCATATTGAACCTCGCGCTTGACCCACATGCTTTTTGCCGAGTCCGGTGACAAAACCACGGCCAGCCAGTCACTCGCTTCGAGCGCTTGACCAATCTCGTCTTGCCATTGATCCGCGCCCAAGATTTGATGCGGCGCAAACCAGACTGTGATGCCATGGTCGCGGAGCACGTGGGCAACCTTAACGGTGAATGCGTGATTGGCGTGCGAATGTGACAGAAAGAGCTGCTTGGGCTTGCGTGTTTTACGCCTTGGCATCGTGCATGCCCTCGAGCCGTTGGACAATCGCTTCCGCAGCCCTAGGCCCCCAGGGCACGTATTGGAATTTCTTCAATATCCAGGGGGCGTCAGGCGTCTCTTTGACGAGCACCGGTATCACACGATTGGCGAATTGCTCGGCCTCCAGGGCGAACCCGAGCTCAAGATTGAGATTGCCCGATCGAACCGCATCAGGAGATACGAGCAGAACCATCGCGGCCGAGCCAGCCAGAGCCTTGCCGATCTCGATAGCCCAGTTGTCGCCCATGGATACGTCTTCCAGCGGATCCCAAACCTTGAAGCCCGCTTCGCGAATCGTCTCAGCAATTTGACGTGCCATTTCGCGATCCGACATGACGTAGCTCAGATAGACTTGCTCCCGAGTTGATTTGGACGGCCCTCGGGCGGATTTTGACGCGACGTTTTTCTTCATGGCCAGTCCTCCACCCCTTGAATTCGTTGGCAAAACCGAGCACGCTACTTGTTCTCCTACATTATCCCTGATCCATGGGTATTCGGAAAGATCATGCATTCCAAAGTTGTCGTCCTCGGTGGCGGTCCTGGTGGCTACGCAGCGGCGTTTATGGCGGCGGACTTGGGCCTCGAAACCACCATCGTCGAAGCGGATACCCGGCTCGGCGGCACCTGCCTACTGCGAGGTTGCATTCCGAGCAAGGCTCTGCTGCATGTGGCCAAGGTCATTAGCGAAGCTCGCGAATTGACTCACGATTGGGGTGTCCAGTTGGACAAAGTCGGCGTCAAGATCGACGCTCTGCGTGCTCGTAAAGAAAAGGTGATCAGCACGCTGACGGGCGGGCTCAAGCAACTGGCCAAGCAACGCAACGTGCGCGTCATTCATGCCAAGGGTGTGTTCGAGAATTCGACTTCCTTGCGGCTCGAAGGGGGCGACCCGACAACGTACACCGAGCCGCGGTTGACGTTCGATCATTGCATTCTCGCGACCGGCAGCACGCCCACGAAGATTCCGGCGTTCGACCTGCCGACAGATCGCGTGATGGACTCGACCGGCGCGCTGGAATTGAAAGACATTCCCGACAGTCTGCTTGTGGTCGGCGGTGGGTACATCGGTTTAGAAATGGGCTCGGTCTATGCCGAGTTGGGCACGAAGGTCAGCGTGGTTGAACTGACCGACGGTCTGCTGCCTGGCGCGGATCGCGACCTCGTCAAGCCGTTGCACAATCATCTATCGAAGCGGTTCGCTAACATCTATCTGAATACCAAAGTCGCAGGTCTCAAGGACCTGAAGAATGCGATTGAAGTGACGTTTGAAGATGAAAAGGGGAAGCGAACCGAGCAGTTCAGCCGTGTGCTGGTGTCGGTCGGTCGTAAGCCGAACAGCGTCGGGTTCGGCCTTGAGAAGACCAAGGTGAAAGTCAATCAACGCGGCTTCGTCGAGATCGACAAACAACAGCGGACAGCGGATCCGAACATTTTCGCGATCGGCGATGTGGCTGGCGAGCCGATGTTGGCCCACAAGGCATCGCACGAAGGCAAAGTGGCTGTCGAAGTGATTCACGGTGAGCCGGCTCAGTTCGACGCTAAAGCGATTCCCGCCGTCGTGTTTACCGATCCCGAAATCGCTTGGGCTGGGCTCACCGAGTCTCAAGCGCAAAAGGAAGGTCGCAAGGTCGAGATTGCGAAGTACCCCTGGGCCGCGAGTGGCAAGGCGCAGGCGCTCGGCCGCACCGAGGGCGTGACAAAACTGATCGTCGATCCAGAGACGGAACGCATTCTCGGCGTGGGGATTGCCGGGCCATCCGCGGGCGACATGATCGCCGAGGCGGTATTAGCCATCGAGATGGGCTGCGATGTGCACGATCTGAGTCAATCGATCCACGCCCATCCGACGCTCAGCGAAACCTTGGCGTTCGCTGCCGAGGCGCATCTCGGATTCGCGACCGAGATCTACCGGCCGCGTAAAGGTTAGGCGAGCAAAGCCCGCCGTAGACGAGGAACGCGCTTCGGTCTGAAGTGCTTCACGCGCCGGCAGGCCGCACTGGATGCAGTAGCGGTTGACCGCGCAGCCCGGCGCGAAGATTCTCGATCGACAACTCGGCCATCCGCCGGCGTGTCGCCACGGTCGCGCTACCCAAGTGCGGTGCAATCACCACGTTGTCGAGTTTCAACAGCGCATGATTGCGGGGCAACGGCTCGGGATCGGTCACGTCCAGCCCTGCCGCCGCGATTTGCCGCTTCGTTAAGGCATCGGTCAACGCTTGAGTATCGACCACCGGCCCACGGGCAATGTTGATCAAGATGGCGGTCGGCTTCATGAGTCCCAATGCCCGAGCGTCGATCAGCCCGCGAGTCTCTTCCGACAACGGACAGCAAAGCATCACGAAGTCGCATGTCGCGAGCAGTTCGTCGAGCGCTGCGTACGACACTCCCAACGTCGCTTCTAGATCGGGTCTTGGCCGCCGGTTGTGATAGACGACCTGCATATCAAAACCACGCGCGCGTTTGGCGACTTGAGCGCCGATCCGGCCCAGGCCAATGATGCCGAGCTTGCTCGAATGAATTTCGGTGCCAAGCATGTAGCCGGGATCGTAAACCGTGAAGTCGGGCGAACGAGCGTAGCGGTCACCTTCGACCAATCGTCGCGCCGTAGCGAGCAGCAACGTGAAGC
Source organism: Planctomycetaceae bacterium (assembly GCA_016794255.1). Lineage (GTDB taxonomy): Bacteria > Planctomycetota > Planctomycetia > Pirellulales > PNKZ01 > JAEUIL01. The sequence continues at coordinate 9,804 of JAEUIL010000765.1, forward strand.
CCATGTCGGCCGTGGCACCGTCGAGAATGCCGGGCGTATTGCCCACCGGGATGCTTCGATCCGCCGCCGCGTGCAGATCAATGTGATCGACACCCACGCCGTAGTTGCTAATAACCTTCAAGTTCGGGAACTGATCGAGTAATGCCGGACCGACGTGCGGATGACCGTAGGTGTAAAGTGCGACGACGTCCGGCTGCGGCGTGGCGGGCGTTGTCCACGGTAGCCATTCGACCTCGCCGGCCAGGGATTCGAGAATGATCGGCGCAAGCGGGCCATCGGCCATCACTCGGGGCAAGGTTGCAGCAGGCATCGTGAAATCGCCCAAGAGTTGAAGAAGTCGTTGCCCAAACTTGTAACGTCCCTGTCGGGCGTTGACCAGAGCCTGCCTGAGAGAAGATTGCCGATTGCTCCGACGGAAGGGAAAGACGCGTCACGCTTTCCGGAGTGGGCCAGAAAAGGGTGAAGCATCACAATCGAGCAACGTTTCAAGAAACGTCGTCCCGACCCCCTTCCGCCGGATGCATTGGCGGCGCTGGTCGATCAATTCGTCCCTGCGACAACGCAGTCGCCGCAAATGGCAACCGCTGCCCCGGCTGCTCTTCGCGACGACTCGGCCCATTCGCGGCAGGCGGCGATCAATCGTGCTTTGTCGACCGGTTTGGTTAGGTAGTCGTCGCACCCCGCGGCCAAACAACGCTCACGGTCGCCGGTCATGGCATGCGCCGTGAGCGCGATGACGGGCCCCGTGTAGGCCACGCGACGTAGTTCGGCGGTCGCGGTGTAGCCATCTTTAACCGGCATGTGCATATCCATCAGAATGACGTCGAACGACTTCTGTCGATCCCGCGCGATCGTGGCGGCCTCGAAGGCCAGCATGCCGTTGTCGACCACAACGACTTCGGCTCCCGCTTTGCGCAGCAAGAACGCGACGAGCCGTTGACTATCAAGGCAGTCCTCGGCCAAGAGAATGCGTAGTCCCTTCAGGTCGGCCGAGGACTTGGGCGGAGTTGTGTTGCGAGCAGCAACCTTGGTCGCGCCATCGTACGGGTGAATCAGGAGCACATCGTCGATCGGGCCGGCGGCGATGGTCACTTCGAACGCGCTCCCCTGGCCCGACTTGCTGCTAGCGGTCAGATCACCCCCGAGCAAATGCGCGATCCGGCGGCTGATGGTGAGGCCGAGCCCCGTGCCGCCGAAGCGTCGGCGCATGGTCATATCGGCCTGTGTGAACGGATCGAAGACGCGCTCCAGATCGCTCGGTGAGATGCCGATGCCTGTGTCGCGCACGGTGATTTGCAGTTTCGGCGAATTGTGCGAACCGGCGGGCAACAGACTCACCGCGATCGTTACGCCCCCTTGGTCGGTAAACTTGAGCGCGTTGCCGAGCAAGTTCATCAAAACTTGCCGCAGCCGCGTCGCATCGGTGTAGATCCACTGAGGAACTGGGGTCTGGTACTCGATCTTGAGCGTCAAATGCTTTTCCGTTGCACGTGCCGCAAACAACTTCTGCACGTCCTCGACGATTTCGATCGGCGAGCAGCGGGCAATGTCGGCCGTGACCTTACCGGCCTCGATCTTCGACAGGTCGAGAATATCGTTGAGCACACGGAGCAAATGATCCGCATTGCGACGAATCACGCTTACGTGCTCGAGCACCGTGTCGCGGTCGTCGACATCATCAACGATGAGATCGAGGTAACCCAAGATCGCGGTCATGGGCGTGCGAATCTCGTGACTCATGTTGGCGAGGAACTCGCCTTTGGTCAGACTCGCGATATCCGCGGCTGCTTTCGCTTGCTCTAACTCGGCTTCGTGACGCTTGCGCTCGGTGATGTCCCGCACGATACCGGTGAATAGTCGACGGGCACCAAGACTGACTTCGCTTACGGCTAAGTCGACTGGAAACATTTCGCCATTTTTACGCAGTGCGATCGCTTCACGGCCACGGCCGATGATCCGCTTCTCGCCCGTAAGCAGGTATCGCTTCAACGATTCGTCATGTTGTTGAGCGAATGGAGCCGGAATCAAGATCGTAATCAGTTGTCCAATCGCTTCCTCGGCCGAATAGCCAAACGTCTTCTCCGCAGCCTTGTTGAATCGCTCGATGATTCCTTGTTCGTTGATCGTAATAATGGGATCGACGATCGTCGCCAAGATCGCTTGGAGATGTGCGTCCGAATCGCTTGTGGATGGGAGCGTATGCGACGGCGGAGTCGACCGAGAGTCGGATTGAGCAGGATTATAAGTGTGATTCATAACGCCACCGAACTATGCAAGAAGCGAATTTCTGCCACGTATTCGAGAATCGTCCAAGCTTAGATCACACATGACTCGTACCCGCTGGTTTGCGCGAGTCGCGCATCCTCCATATGTGCTGGTTTGTCACCGGCAGCGTGGGCACATTGTGGATTGGTCTCCGCGGGTTGACCGTGGTGACAGGCATGTCCCGCGCTCAGAATCGCATTATCTGTCGACCTCATGACTTAGTGAGTGTTTTGCATGTTAAACCATTGCGACAAAGAAGCGTCGCAAGAAAGATTTAGCGCAAACAAAACTACTCAGGTCACTCGCACGGCTCGCGCAAATTCGTTCACCCTGAAAGTAATTCGGTCATGGCTTCGCCGTGGCTAGGCGGGTATAACGAATCAACCCCCATTGATTTGGGTCCGTAGTTCATGACTCCGCGAAAACGTCGCATCCTCGCCACCGTCGGCTTGCTATTGGCGTTCGTCGTCCTCGGCGCGATGCAGACGTGGGTTGCTGCGCATTTGCCGCAGAGTTTGTTGTTATTTGCCCTGCGTTTGGCGCTGGTCATGTTGCCCTTGGCGGCGCTGGCAAGTTGGCTGAAGATTGTGCCGCATCGACCGCTGGTCTATCTGGCGATCATCCCGGTGCTGGTGTCGCTGGGATTGTGGCAGGCCGAAAGCTGGTATTGGGCGCTCGTGATGGTGGATGTGGGCGTCGTGTTGTTCGCGACTGTCGACTTGTTTTCGCTGCCGAAGCACAAGCACTTCCACATTCAACGCGACCACAGCCGAGCCGCGTCGCTAGGCAAACCTCAAGCGGTGCAGATCTGGTTGTCGAACACCTCGCCGCGCGAATGGATGTTGTTGTTGCGTGATGGTCTGCCACACGAACTACGGCCGGAACCGGATGAATTCATGCTGCGGATCGCACCGCGCAGCCGAGCCCAGTTGAAGTACGACATTCGCCCGCAACGACGCGGCGCCTTTCACGCGACCCAAGCTTATTTGCGCGTTCGCAGTCGCTTCGGACTCTGGACACGGATTCTCAGTTACGACGTGCCGTCGACGCTGCACGTGTACCCCGATATGCAGCAGTTGCGCGAATATGCCCTTTTGGCCCGACGTAATCGGCTCAACCTGATGGGACTGCGTCGGTCGCGCCGCATTGGGCAAGACAACGAATTTGAACGACTCCGCGACTACACGCTCGATGACAATTTCAAACGGATCGATTGGCGCAGTTCGGCTCGACGCAACAAGCTGACCGTGCGTGACTACCAAGCCAATCAGAGCCAGCGTGTCATCTTCATGATCGACTGCGGACGGATGATGACCAACGAGGCCGCGGGGCTCAGTCTGCTCGATCACGCCTTCAACGCCATGTTGATGCTGAGTTACGTGGCGCTCAACCACGGCGACAAGGTCGGCCTGCTCTTGTTCTCCGACGAGATCCACACCTACATTCCCCCTGCTGGCGGTCAGCGACACATGAACCGCTTGCTTCACGCGGCGTTCGATCGCTTTCCGCGGCGGGTCGAGTCGCGCTATGACGAAGCGTTTCTGTACCTGGGCAGTCATTGTCGGAAACGGTCGCTGGTCGTGCTGATCACGAACGTGATCGACGAGGTCAATTCCTTGCAGGTCCAACAATATCTCGCCAACATCGCGGGCCAACATCTGCCCTTGGGAGTGTTGCTGCGCGACCGCCCGTTGTTCCAAGCGGTTGAGCAACACGCGACCAGTGAGCAAGCGTTGTTCGAAGCCGCCGCTGCGGCCGACATTCTCGCTTGGCGACACCGGGTGATCGCCGATCTGAATGGCAAAGGGGTCTTGAGTGTGGACGTGTTCCCCGAAGACTTGACCGCCCCGCTCGTGAATCGTTACCTGGACGTCAAAGCTCGGCATTTGCTTTGATCTCGGCTCGGATCCGCGCGTCTGGGTCGGGCTGATTGACACCGCGCAGGATACGGATAGGCTCACACTCTGGGCACGCATGATTGTGTGCCGGGCGTTGATTCCATTCATGGAGCGGACGCGCAACGCGTTCGCAGCGATGGCATGCGAGTCTTGTTTGTTCACCCCAGCGCGCTGATGTACTCTGAACTGTACCTGCGGCTGGAACCGCTGGGGCTGGAGTTGGTAGCGGCAGCCACTCGCGCAGCCGGCCACGAGGTGCGACTGCTCGACCTGCAGGCTGTCCGGCACGCCGATCTGTGGCGACTCATCGACGAGTTTCAGCCCGAGGCCGTGGGATTCTCGCTCAATTACCTGGCGAACGTTCCCGAGGTCTTGGATCTCGCCACTGAATTGCGTCAACGTTGGCCGCGACTATTCGTCTTTGCCGGTGGTCACAGCGCGAGTTTCATCCCGGGCGAACTGCTCGAACATTCCCAGGGTGGCCTCGACTGCATCGTGCGTGGCGAAGGGGAGGAAATCACGCCGCGGCTGCTCGATGCTTGGCAGAGCGATCATGACTCGATCGGCGCATTGCCGGGAATCGTGACCGCCGCGGGTCCCGGGCTCCCGCCGCAAAAAATCGCTCGGATCGACGCCCTCCGCCCAGCCCGCGATCTGCTCGCCCATCGCAAACGGTACTTCATCGGTGCCCTCGATCCCTGTGCGTCGATCGAGTTCTCGCGTGGTTGCCCGTGGGACTGCACCTTTTGCAGTGCTTGGACGTTTTATGGCCGCAGCTATCGTCAGGTGCCGCCCGAGATCGCGGCCGACGATTTGGTCAGCATCCGCGAGCCCGGCGTGTTCATCGTCGATGATGTCGCGTTCATTCATCCTGAGCACGGCCATGCCATAGCCGACGCTGTCGAGCGACGCGGGATTCGCAAGCAGTATTACCTCGAGACCCGGGGTGATGTGCTGCTCAAAAATCGCGAGGTCTTCGCGCGTTGGAAGCGGCTGGGGCTCACCTATCTGTTCCTCGGTATTGAGGCGGTCGATGACGAAGGCCTGAAACGCTTTCGCAAACGGGTCTCGCTCGGCAAGAACTTCGAGGCGCTCGAAGTCGCGCGGTCGTTGGGCTTGGTCGTTGCCGTGAACATCATTGCCGACACGAGCTGGGATCGCGCTCGCTTCGAGACGATCCGCGAATGGGCGCTGAGCGTGCCCGAGATTGTGCATCTGACCGTCAACACGCCCTACCCGGGCACCGAGACTTGGCAGACCGAGTCGCGACGATTTACGACCCGCGATTATCGGTTGTTCGACGTGCAGCACGCGGTCCTGCCGACCACGCTGCCGCTCGACGAGTTTTATCGGCAATTGGTTACTACCCAACAGGTGCTCAATCGCAAGCACCTGGGTATGGCCGCGCTCGGCAAAACATTTTGGCTCTCGGCGAAGTTGCTCGCTCAAGGCCAAACGAATTTTTTGCGGATGATTTGGAAGTTCAGCTCGGTGTATGACCCCGGCCGACAGTTACGCGATCATCAGCAACCGGTGACGTATCCGATGCGGCTGCCCGAGCCGGGCGGGACGATCGATCGCGAATCGCTGTACGTGTTGCGGCCCGGCGAGACGGTGGCGCTGTAGCGATGAAACGTCTTGCCGACCGGTTAGATCGTGGGGAGTAAATGCCGGTAGCGGCTCAGAAATTGTATCTGAACGACCCTTGCTAAGACTTACGTGACCACCGGGTTGGCAGCGAACTTGCCCTGCCACGAATCCCGGCGTTCAAGTTCCGCGTCGAGCGCCTGCCGAACGCCGATCTTGTCGAGCGTCCAGGCGGGACCGACCAGGTAATCGGGCGGAGCTTCGCCATGGACGCGTTCAACAATGCAGGTGGGGGGCAGCAATTCGAGACTGTCGACCAACGTGCTAATGTAATCGTCCCGTTCGAGCAACGTCACTTCACCCCGGGCAACTTGATCGGCGAGCGGCGTCCCTTTCACGCAGTACAGGTTGTGCAACTTGATCGCGTCGACTTCGAGCCGGGCGGCCTCGCGCACCGTCGCCAACATGTCGCCATGCGACTCGTCGGGCAAGCCGAGGATGACATGGGCGCAAATCTCGAAACCACGTCCGCGACTCCGCGCCATGGCGTCGAGCA
>JAEUIL010000786.1 GCA_016794255.1 Planctomycetaceae bacterium
CAGACACGGAGGAGCGCAGGTCGCCAACCAACTTTAGGTCAAGGTTTGTGGCAAAGGCCCCAGACGGATTAAGCCAACGGTAAGCATTCTGCCACTCGCGACGCCCCCGACGGGATCACGACTCGCACTTCAGGCTGAGCATCGCATTCAACCAGATCGACACGGCCGGACACCGGCTTTTGTGGGGTCGAGACTTGCGTTCTGAGCACAAGGAAACGATTATGAGGGCCCCCTGAGAAGAAACTTGTTCCCGCCATCCTCGAGGATCCGCCATGTTCGCGTCGTATCGCCATCTGATGTTCGCCTTGCTCATCGTGCCGATTGTGTCGGTTTTGCCAGTCGCAGCCGCCGATCCCAAGCCGCAAGAAGTGTGGACCGACGTCAATGATCCGACGTTGCCCGCCGACTTTGCGATCCAAGGCGAGTACTCGGGCGACATCGACGGCGCGTCGACCGGTTGCCAAGTGATTGCCCTCGGCAACGGCGCGTTTCAAGCGGTGCTGTTCAAAGGCGGCCTGCCCGGCGCGGGTTGGGACGGTCAGAATCGCAGCTTGCTCGATGGCAAACTCGACGGTTCGACGGCGACGTTCAAGCCGGCCGAGGGCACCAAGAAGTACATCGCCGGTCCCGCGGCCGAGTTCAGCGCGACCGACAAGTTCCCCCCCGCCGGTCACCAACCCTACATCGCGACGATCAGCGGCGGCAAATTCACCGGCAAGACGGCTGACGGCAAGTTGTTCACGCTGAGCCGCTTGGTCCGCACGAGTCCGACCCTCGGGCAGAAAGCCCCCTCGGGAGCGATCATCTTGTTCGACGGCAGCAATACCGAAGAATGGAAGGGTGGCCGGCTCGACGAGAAGACTCGCCTGTTGAACACCGACGGCAAGGACATCCTGACCAATCGCAAGTTCACGAATTACGCGATGCACGTCGAGTTCTATCTGCCGTATCGTCCGGCGGCTCGCGGTCAAGGCCGGGGCAACAGCGGCTTCTACCAAGCTGACCTGTACGAAATGCAGATTCTGGACTCGTTCGGTTTGGAAGGAAAGAACAACGAGTGCGGCGGTATCTACACCCTGGCCGTGCCCAAGGTCAACATGTGCCTGCCGCCCTTGCAGTGGCAGACGTATGACGTGGAATTCACCAGCGCCGTGGTCGGCACCGATGGCAAGAAAACCAAGCCCGCGGTGTTCACAGCCCGTCACAATGGCGTGTTGATCCACGACAAGCTCGAACTGAGCGGCAAGACCGGCGGTTCACGCAACGAGCCCGAGGGCACCCCCGGCCCGATCAAGCTGCAAGGGCACGGCAATCCGCTGCAATTCCGGAACATCTGGATTGTCGAGCGTTAACCGATTGGGCCTCCGCCCGTAGAATGGAATCAGCACGAAACCGCAAGCGTTTCTGTCACATCGTTCCCAAACCGAACGTTGTCGCAACTCGCTTGCGGTTTCGCGCCTACCGCGAAGCGTGCCCAGCACCGATCTTCCCGCGAGCACAGGATTGCAGCCATGACTGACGCGGCCGTGTGGCAAGTGTCGTTTCCCGAGCCCGATATCGCGGCGCTCACGATCGACATTCCCGGCAAAGGGGCCAACGTCTTCTCGCGCAGCGTGGTCGACGAACTCGACGGGCACCTGAGCGCGCTCGAGCAACGTCCCGGGCTGGTCGGCGTGATCTTTCGCTCGGGCAAACCCGGCACGTTCATCGCGGGGGCCGACCTGCGCGAGTTCGCCGCGCAGCCCGACATGGCCAAGGACGATGTCGTGGCAGTGGCTTCGCGTGGGCGGAAATTGTTCGAGCGATTGACCCGAGCTCCGTTCATCTCCGTCGCGGCGATCGATGGCGCGTGTCTCGGCGGCGGCATGGAGTTGGCATTGTGGTGTGATCGACGACTGTGCGGTGACAGTCCTAAGACGCAACTCGGCTTGCCGGAAGTGAAGCTCGGCATGTTTCCCGGCTGGGGTGGGACCGTGCGATTGCCGCGGATCGTCGGCCTAGCCAACGCCATCGAGATGATCACGGGGGGCGAGTCGATCGATGGCCGCGCTGCCACGTTGATGGGGCTCGCCACGGATGTTGTCTCCTCGGCGTCACTCGATTCCGCGGCGGTGAAACTCATTCGCGCGGAGCAGCAAAGTCGGACGTATCTCGAAGATCGCTGTCGCTGGCATGCTCCGTTATCGCTCAACGAGACCGAGCAGACGTTTCTCGCCGCAACCGCTGCGGCGTACATACAACAGCAAACCAAGGGCCAGTATCCCGCGCCGCTGGCGGCACTCGAACTGGTCATGGCGACCGCCGGACTCGACGCCCCCGCCGCAGGTGAGCAAGAAGCGATCGAGTTCGCCAAGATATTCGGCACGCCGATCAATCGAGCGTTGATCAACGTCTTCTTCGTAGGTGATCGCAATAAGAAAGACCCCGGCGTCGCGACGAAGCTCGAACCGCAAGCGATCAAGAGCGTCGGTGTGTTCGGCGCGGGGATCATGGGTGCCGGGATCTCGGCGGCGTGCGTGAAGCGTGATCTGCCGGTGACGTTGAGCGACGCCGCGCCGGTAGCCTTGGCCGGAGGCGTGAAGAAGATTCTCGAAGAGGCGTCGTACAACAAAGCGACCAAGAGCGCCGACCCGCAGAAGATGCTCAAGCTCGCGCCGCTGGTGAATGCCACGACGCTCGACGCCGAGTATGCGAATTGCGATATCGTCATTGAAGCGGTCGTCGAAAACCTCGCAGTCAAGCAGGCGTTGCACGCCCGGATTGCTCCGTTACTGAAGCCCGCTGCGATTCTCGCGTCGAATACTTCGGCGATTTCGATCGGCAAGTTGGCCGAGAGCGTCGAGCATCCCGAACGTTTTGTCGGCATTCACTTCTTCAATCCCGTGCGACAGATGCCGCTGGTCGAGGTGATCCGCGGGCCGCAAACGAGTGATCAGACTGTGGCGACCGCGGTGGCCTTTGCCAAGTCGCTCGGCAAGAGTCCCGTGGTGGTGCAAGATGGCCCGGGCTTCTTGGTCAATCGGCTGTTGTTTCCGTATATGAATGAGGCGCTCGAACTGTTGCTCGACGGGCTTGAGCCGCGCAAGGTCGACGCCGCCGCCAAGTCGTTTGGCATGCCGATGGGTCCGATCACGCTGTACGACGTCGTTGGTCTCGACACCGCATTGTTCGCTGGTCGCGTGATGCACGAGGCGTTTCCCGACCGAGTCGTCGAGGTGCCGCTGCTCGACGCGCTGGTGAAACAAGGCCGGCTGGGTCAAAAGTCCGGCGCGGGCTTCATGCGCTACGGCGACAAGCCGGGCGACAAAAAGGATCGTGGCGTGGATGATCCGGCCGTGACCGAGTTGATCGCAAGCATGCGCCGGCCGGGCACGCCTCCCAGCGAGAAACAAGCGGTCGAGCGACTGTTTCTGCCGATGCTGCTCGAGGCGACTCGCGTCTTGGCCGAGCAGAAGGTCCGCGATGCGCGCGATGTTGATCTGGGGTTGATTTACGGCATCGGCTTCCCGCCGTTCAAGGGTGGCTTGTTGTTCTGGGCCGACACGATCGGCGCGGCCAAGATCGTCGAGATGCTCAAGCCTTACGAGTCGCTGGGCGAACGGTATCGGGCCACGCCGCTGCTCTTGGAACTCGCGAAGTCGAATGGCAAGTTTTACACCCCATAGTATCCATCACGCTCCGCGTGATGCGCGCTGTCAGAACAACTCACCAATTGATTCATTCCGAAATGCGAATCCCATCCACGCCGCATCACGCGGAGCGTGATGGATACTTTGAAAGAGTACGCTCATGAAACGCCCGGTGATTGTTGCTTGTGCTCGCACGCCGATCGGCCGCGCTCACAAAGACAAAGGTGTCTTTCGCAACGTGCGAAGCGACGATTTGGCCGCGACCGTTGTGCGCGCCGTGGTCGAGCGCTCGGGGATCGACCCGCAGCAGATTGACGATGTCGTGCTAGGGACCGCCTTCCCCCAAGGCGAGCAAGGGTTGAACGTCGGTCGGGCCGTGGCGCTGATGGCGGGTTTGCCGTTGCACGTGGGCGGAGCGACAGTCAACCGCTGGTGCGGCAGTTCGCTGCAAGCGTTAAACCAGGCGGCCCACTCGATCATCGCCGAGGCTGAGGATGTGCAAGTGGTCGGTGGCTTGGAGCACATGCAGCACATCCCGATGGACACCATCGGCGAGATCAATCCGAAACTATTCACCCGCACCAGCCGCGCCGCCCTGATGATGGGCATCACCGCCGAGTTTCTCGCCCAATCGCAGAACATTTCCCGAGCCGAGCAGGATGCCTTTGCACTTGGCAGTCACAAGCGCGCAGCCGCCGCTCACGATGCGGGCGAGTTTCGCGGCGAAATCGTGCCGATCTGTGGACACGACGAGTCGGGCGAGCGAGTCTTGGTCGAACGCGATCAATGTGTCCGGAGCGACTCGACGCTCGAAACGCTCGGCAAACTACCGCCAGCGTTTATGCCGGGGCTGGGGACGGTGACGGCCGGCAACAGCTCGCCGCTCAACGACGGCGCCGCGGCGCTGCTCGTCATGTCGGACGAGAAGGCAACGTCGCTCGGGCTCAAGCCGCTGGTGCGCGTCGTCGCCACGGCCGTGGTCGGTGTTGAGCCGGCCGTGATGGGGACCGGACCGGTGCCGGCGGTGCGCAAGGCGCTGAGTCGCGCCGGCATGTCGCTGGCGGACATTGACCTCGTCGAGCTCAACGAGGCGTTCGCATCGCAGTCGCTCGTGTGTATGCGTCAACTAGGACTCGATCCGGCAAAGGTCAACGTGCGGGGCGGCTCGATTGCCATCGGCCATCCACTGGGCGCCAGCGGAGCGCGGATCGCGACAACGCTCATTCACGCCATGCTCGACCGCGGCGCGAACACCGGCCTCGCAACGATGTGCATCGGCATGGGACAAGGGATCGCGACGATCTTTGAACGCGCATAATGCAGGCCGTTTAAGCTGTGGTGCGTCGCTGGCACAAGTTGACGAAGGAAATGGAACCACAGAGCCACAGAGGACGCAGAGAAACCGCAGAGGCAAATGCGATTTAGAATTTGAGAAAAAAATCGCACGCGCCGGAGTCACGTTTGTTTTCTCGCCTCTCGGTCCTCTTCTCTGTGTCCTCTGTGCCTCTGTGGTTAACATGTCTTTGTATCGCGTCCAAGCCGTCGAATGCGACCTGTCACGTTAGTTAACTTTGACCTTGCGGCGCAGCACTTTGTCGCCGTGCGTGATGTACAGGTACTCGTGCTGCGGACCCGCCATGACGCAACTGGTGAGCGGCTGTGATTCGTGCAGCTTCGGCAACACGCCGCATTGCCGGCCTGTGGGGTCGAAGACTTGCACGCCGAGCGCCGACGTCACGTAGTAGCGGCCGAGCTTGTCGACCGCCATCCCATCGCCGCGTGAGGCCGTGACATACGGCGGCGGCTCGTTGAACTTGAACTCGCCTTTCGGGTCGATCGGCAGCCGCATCGTCATCGTCGGCATCTTCGCATCGAGCGAGTTATCGGCGTTCACGCGAAACGTCCAGACATGCTCGCCACCCGAGTCCGAGACGGCGAGCGTGCCGCCATCATTCGAGAGCACGATGCCATTGGGTCGTTGAATCCCGGTGTCGACCGGCACCACTTCGCGCGTCTTGATATTGATCCGGGTCACGCGTTGGTGTTTCGTTTCGGTGATGAAGATGAAGCCATCAGCGGTCACGGCCAGATCGTTGGGGGCAACGTCCGTGGCAAGCTCCTTCACCTCGCCGGACTTGGGATCGAGCGAAATCACACGGCTCTTGGCTCCTTGGCAACCATACAACAGGCCGTCGGGACCGAACTCCAGGCCGCTGACCGCTTCTTTGACCAGTTCGCTGCGCTGGCCGGTGGTCACGTCGAGTTTGTACACCGCGGGAGCTTTCATGTCCGAGAAGTAGAAGTTGCCCTGGGCGTCAGTGCACGGCGCGTCGGCAAAGCCGAGATTCTCGGCGACCACTTCCCAGGTGTGCTCGGGCAGCAGCAGTTTGAGCAGCGTCATGTCGCCGCCGAGGTCACCCTTGGTATTAACCACGGGCTGATGTTTCTCCTTCCGCCAGAGCCATTTGATCGCCTCGGGAAAGATCGCCCCGCCGTGATCGCTGTTGTGGGCGTAACCCTCAGCCCAATCGAAACGCGTGTCGTAGCCCATGTATTGCAAGGCCGAGGCCATCAGTTGATTCGACCAAGGCCAACTGCCGAAGGCGTTGTCGACATCGCCACTGGTGTCGGCCAGATAGACGCGTAGTGGCTTCGGCTCGGTCTTTCGCACGAGCGATGGATACACATTGCCGCCGCGCAGGTTCGTAAAGCTGCCGATGGTTGAGAGGACTTTGCGAAACGCGTCGGGCCGCTCCCAGGCAACGGTGAACGAGCAGATGCCGCCCGAGCTGGCGCCGCCGATGGCTCGCAGCTCCGGGTCTTGCGACAACTTGTAACGCTTCTCAACCTCGGGAATTATCTCTTCGAGCAGGAACCGCGCGTAACGATCGCCGAGACTGTCGTACTCAAAGCTGCGGTTCGAGACCTTCCAAGGGCTCTGCGGCTTCTCTTTCGACTTGTCGTGGCCCGGGTTGATGAACACGGCAATGGTCGGCGGCATGTCGCCGCGAGCGATCAGATTGTCGAACACCACCGGCACGCGCCAACGTCCCTTCACGTCGCGGTAAGTATGACCATCTTGAAAGACCATCAACGCCGCGGGCTGCTCGGGCTTGTATTGTGCCGGCACGTAGATCGCCCATTCGCGCGTCGTATCCGCGAAGATTTTCGACTCCCACGGCGGCATCACTTCGACGGTGCCGTGGGGGACATCAGCGCGCTCGACTGCGTCGGGATGCGGTTGCCAAGCCGAGGGCGATTGTGCATACAGCGGGGCTATGAGCGCGAGAATCAGAGTCAGCGTGGAGAGCGGCGTTTTCATAGTATGCGGGTGAAAAGCGAGTGATGTGCGGAGCATGTGAGGCAACGTTGCAGATGTTACTTAACTTGATCCGACCAGAGCCAGCGGAGAGCCTTGTGGAGTTGATCGCCGCCCCAGGCGCCACTGTGACCGCCGTCGGTCATAACGAACTGATGCTCGTAGCCTGCGAAGCGTAACGCGGCCGCCAGGTCTTCATTCGCCAACGGCCAATTGCCAAACAGATTGTTCAAGTCGTCCTTGCCATCTTGCATATAGACCTTGATCGGCTTGGGACTTGCCTTGGTCTTGCGCACGAGGCCCGGGTAGGCCCAACCACCGCGGATGTTGGTGAAGCTGCCGATGTGACTGAGCACTTTGCCGAATTGATCGGGCCGTTCCCAAGCTGCCGTGAACGCACAGATGCCGCCGGACGAGATACCGCACACAGCTCGCTGCCGCGGATCGGTTGAGATATTCAACCCCTTGGTCGCGACGGGCAAGAAGTCTTCGACTAGAAAACGTGCATAGCGATCGCCGAGCGAATCGTACTCGAACGATCGATTGCTGCGATCTTTCGCGCCAGGCTTGGTGGCTGGAATCGTGCCGGGGCTGACGAACACCGCGACCGTGACGGGCATCGCTCCTTGATGGATCAAGTTGTCGAACACGACCGGCACGCGAAACGCGCCGTCGACCTTGGCGTAGCCGCCGCCATCCATGAAGACCATCAAGCACGCGGGCTTTTGGGCATCGTATTGAGCCGGCACATACACGCTGTAATCGCGACGCGTACCGGGGTAAATCGTGCTCTCGGCAAACACGCCGGGGGTGACTTTCCCCTGCGGCACGCCCGGCTGCACGTTGCGATCGGGATGTTTCGGATTGAGCATGTCGGCGGCAAGCACCGGGCTCACGAAGAGCAACATGCTAACGAAAGCGAACAAAAGATGTTTCATGATAGGCAAGCGATGGATGCGAGAAGGAATCGCCAATGACTGCGAGAGAGTGTAACAGCAAGTTCGCCGAGCGGGGAGAGTGCGGAGCGTGTCATGGTCACGCGCCCCGCTGTGGGCCGGCTATTTCGCCGTCGCGTGCCAACCCACCGGTTGCGTCCAGGCCTGCTGGCGTTGTCCTTTGAACGACGGATTCACCGGCGGAATGTTCGCCGTGACGACGGCACGCACGTACAACTCGCGGCCTTGAAGCTGATACTCGGCCTCGTGGCCGCTCACACTCTTCACGACCTTGCCGATCCAGTCCGCAGCGCGGTTAAACGAGTCGCTGGCGAGGGGCAACTTCATCGAGTCAGGCGGAATCGTGGCGACGAAATTGGTCGTGTACTGCACGCCGGGAACCGGGTCGATCACGACTTTCAACTGTTTTGAACTCGGCGAGTATTGCACGCTCGTGAGCGTGACGCCGCTCGACGCGTAAAACTCGCCCCGTTTCATGGCCTCGATAAGCGAGTCGGGGGAAAGTTGATCGCAGTGGACCATCACCCAGCCGCGGCCGGGGCTCGAACCGCGATCGCCGAAATAGTTGTGCGAGTCGTCGGTCCCGAGGCCGTAGAGCGGCGGCGACTGCAGCACGCCGAGACGGATCGTGTTGGCAATGTCCCATAGCCGCTCGGTGCCGACGCGCTTGGCATCGCCCAAGTGATTGACGCCCGGGTGGCCGTTGTAAACCTCGAAGAACCGCTCGCCGGTAACGTACGCCAAGTCCTCGGCCGTCACGCCCCAATTGAAGTTCGGGTGATTGAGATGGGCCAAGATTGGCCGACCGAGCGATTGGCTCTGGGCTTCGACCGCCGCGATGTTGTTGGCGATCGTCTCGCGGACACTCGCGCCCCCTTGCGGACGAATCGCCTCGCGGAGATTGTGGGCGTTGATATGCACCGGCAGTTTCTCGAACTTGTCGGTGATTTCCTCGGCCTGAATCATGAGGAACTTGCCCGACTCCTCGAAGCGACCGCGAAACTCATCGAGCGGTTTGAGCCGGACTTGCTGCTTGCCATCTTGATCGCGGAGTTCGACCCAGCCATCGCCGAACCGCTCGCGATACCGGGCCAAGCCGCCGATGTCGCCCCGTTTGTTCGCCAGCGCCACATCCATCCACTTGTCGCCGCGACTGAGCAGGTTGTGATCGGAGAGCGCGAGAAAGTGATAACCCTGATTCTTGTACCAATCGGTAATCATCTCGGGATAGTCGTTGCCATCGCTCCACAGCGAATGGGTATGCAGGTTGCCTTTGTACCAACGCAGTTCCGCGGTCGATTCTTTGCCGGTGAGGCGGTAGGCGGCGAGACAGACAACAGTAACCAGAGCGAGTTGAATCAGGCGTTTCATGTCGGGATGCTCGATGACTTAACAAAAAACCCCGCTCCGGTTTTACGCGGAGCGGGGTCGGGTTGCAATCAATGTTTTCGCATTGACGACGAGTCGTCGAGCGAGGAACGCTACATGATCCGGCTGGCGAAGCAGGTTCGGGCAGCGTTGCATTCGGTACGGTCGACGAAACCGCCGTCCGGACCGCGTTGGCCTTGGGTTTGGTTGCACCAGCAATAGCCGTCGCTCATGTGACCGTCGTCTTGCGACGGGTTGAGCGTGCCGGAGACAAACATCCCCTTCGACAGCAGGTGACGACACATCGGTTGACCGATTACGTTCAAGCCTTCAGACATCGTTAGAATCCTCCTGTCTCGAGACCAGCGGCCGAGAGGATCGCACGTTTGACGGCGACCTTGGCCAGTTGCACCTTGTACCCGTTGCCCGAGAGCGGCGTGGCCGTAGCGATTGCCGCTTCGCCCGCCGCGTCGGCTGTGACTTCTGTCACCGGGCGACCGACGATCGCACGCACGGCATCGGCCGAGAACCACGGCGTCGGCGCGACTTGGCCGAGCACGATCGCCGCTTGCCGCACGATGCCCGACTCGACTCGCAGCGCTGCCGAAGCGGCGACCAGCGGATAGTCGGGACCTTCGCCATGCCGCACCTCGTACGTGCCGTTGGCGGCACCTTGGCGCGGAATGCGAATGTGCGTGAGCAACTGATTCGGCTCGAGCACGGTTTCGCGTTGCCACTCGGTCCGCGGCGTTTGGAACAGCGACGCCAGCGGCATGAACAGTTCGTCCTGCGAGCCGGGGCCAATGATCCGCACCTCGGCACCGAGCGCGACAAGCGCCGGAGCCAGCCGCGAAGCCGAGACAAACTTCGCCGCGCCTTCGTTGCCGAAGATTGCATGGAAGCGGTTATCGCCATCGGCAATCAAGCTGGCCGCGGCCAAACGACCGTAGCCGTTGCGATAGAACCAGCAGCGCGGACGTTGGCAGAGATCGCCGCCGATCGTGCCCTGAGCTTGTAGCTGCGGGCTCGACATGTTGCGAATCGCCTGCTGCACGCTGGGGAACTCGTTCAGATGCGGACTCTCCAGGATATCATCCAGGTTCGTGACCGCTCCAATCGTGACTCCTTCGCTGTCGGCGTCGATGCCGCGCAGCGAACGGACTTCTTTGATGTTGACGACCCGATCGGGCGTGACGATGAACTTCTTCATCAAGCCGATCAAGTCGGTGCCACCGGCGAGAATCTCGGTGTGGCCGGCCTCGGCCGAGAGCACGCTCAGCACGCCAGCTTCATCCCGAGGCGCCGAATACTCAAAAGATTTCATTAGGCTTTCCTCCCTTTCAGCGCTTCGAGAACACGTTGCGGAGTCATCGGCAGAGTCGACACACGCACACCGATGGCGTTGGCCACGGCGTTGCTAATCGCGGCGCCGGGGGCAATCACCGGCGGCTCGCCGATGCCGACCACGCCACGGTTGTACTCGCTCTCGGGCTCGTACATTTCGACGACGATGTCGCCAATGTCGCCCAAACGCGGCAGCTTATAGTCGGCGATCTCGCAATTCACAAACGCGCCGCTGGCCTGATCCATGATCTGTTCTTCAAACAGGGCATACGCGATGCCCATGATGACCGAACCATAGACTTGGCTCTCGGCTTGCTTGCGAGCGATGATCGTGCCGACGTCTTGCACCGCCACGAACTTCTTCATCTTCACCACGCCGGTGTCGAGGTCGACGGCCACCTCGGCCATCTGCACGCCACCGACTTGTGAGTTGCTCAGCTTGCTGTCCGCGCCGGTCTTTGCATCCTTCGAGCCGCGGACGTATTCGCCCTGGGCTTCGATGGCGTTCATACCGAGCAGACTGCACGCTTCTTTCCAACCGAGGCTCTTGCTCGGGCTGCCGACCACTTGGATCCGGCCTCCCTTGGCTTCGAGCTGATCGGCCGTGACGCCCAACTTCGGCGCCACCACCGCGAGCAACTTGTCGAGCGCGTCGAGCGAACCACGACGGTTCGATTCCGACACGCCGCCGATCGTCGTGCTTCCGCCCGACGGTCCGCTGGCCGGGTACTTCGAGTTACCCATGTTGACCTGCACGTCGTCGATGGTCAGCCCAAACGTCTCGGCCACGACGGCGGCAATGGCCGTGCGCGTGCCGACACCGAGGTCCTGACTGCCGAGCGTGCTTGACACACCGCCGTCGGGCGAGATGCGGATCGTACACTTCGACGTGTGACCGCCGCCGCCCCAGGTGTGGATCGCCAAGCCGAGACCTTCGACAATCGAGCCCTTCTTGGGACCCTTGCCGTGGAGGTGCCACTTGTCGTTCCAACCGATCAGGCGAGCCGCGACGTCCATCTGAGCGGCGTAGACCTCGGCCTTGCCGTTGGCGACGTGCACGAGGTTCCGCTTGAAGACGTCGAGACTGTTGAGGCCGAGCTTAGCGGCGATGTCGTCGATTGCCGTTTGCGACATCGCACAAGCCTGCGGATGGTTCGGCGCACGCCAGGCACGCACCAGACCACGGTTGGTCTTGATCGTGTGACTGATCACGCGCCGATTCTTCGGCTCGTAGACGTACGGCACGACTTTCTCGCTGACGACACCGGGCTTCGCGCCGGCGGTGCCCCATTGCTCGCTGTCCCACACCGTGATGACACCGTTCTTGTCGGCGCCGACGCGGCACTTGAGAAAGCCCGAGGGACGATTGCCGGCGATCTTCAGCTCTTGATCCCGATCGAGCATGAGCTTGACCGGTCGGCCGGTCTTCTTCGACAGCTCGGCACAGGCGACGCCCCAGGTGTCGGCCGCGAACTTGCTGCCGAAACCACCACCGATGTAATCGCAATGCACGGTCACATCGTCGGCCGTGATGCCGAGCGGACCCGCGAACTGCGGCCCGGTGCCCGACACGTTTTGCGTCGAGAGGTGCGCCACGAGTTTGCCATCTTTCCACTCACAGGTCGAACCGTGCGGCTCGAGGCACATGTGCGTGATCATGTGGATGCCGTATTCACCTTCGACCACGACAGCCGACTCTTTGAGCAGGCGATTGATCTCTTTCTCGGTGAATTCGTCTTCGTCGTCATCATCGCCCGGCTCTTTGGCCAGCGAGATATTCTTGCCACCCTTGCCGGTCATGCCCGCGGCCTTGGCGGCAGCCAGATCGGTGTCGTTCACAAAGTGCGGCAGCACTTCGTATTCGACCTTGATCGCGGCCACACCCTCGGCAGCAGCCGCTTCGCTCTCGGCAGCCACGACGGCGATCTCTTCACCTTGGAAGAGCAACTCGTCGTCGGCCTTCTTGAGCGCGACGGCCTCGACAACGCCGGGCACCTTTTTGGCCGGACTCAAGTCGATCGACTTGATCTTGGCATGCGCGTGCGGCGAACCGAGCAGCCGAGCGATGATCATCCCGGCCGGGTTGATGTCGTATGCATACTTGGCAGTACCGGTCGCTTTGGCAACGCCGTCGACGCGATCATGGCGTTTGCCAATGACCGTCGCGGTACCGAACTTGGGCCATACATAATTAGCCACGGCTACCTCCTTTCACCACTTCGAGAGCGGCCATGACCACGTTGGCATAGGTGCCGCAACGACAGAGATTGCCGTTGAGCCCGCTGCGAATTTGTTCTTCGGTCGCGCCGGGGTTCTTATCCAAGAACGCGCGCACGGCCACGACAAAACCAGGCGTGCAGAAACCGCACTGCATCGCGTCGGCATGCACGAACGCCGACACCACCGCGTCGGGCTTCTCGCCACCGAGGCTTTCGACTGTCTGAATGCTCTTTCCGACACAATCGAGCGCCAGCGTGGTGTTCGCGGCAATCGGCTTGCCATCGACAATCACGGTGCTCGCGCCGCTGGAACCGTCGATGCTCACGGGCTTGGCACCGGTGAGTTGCAGTTGATAACGCAGCACATCAAGCAGCGTGCTGCGCGGCTCGACCCGCACGCTGGCGGTCTTGCCGTTCACCTTGAGTTCGACAAGTCGCGACTGACGCCCGACGATTTCCGGCGCGGCTGCTTGAGCCTGAGCCTGAGTCGCGTGGGTGGCCAGAGTCGTGGCAGCCGCGGCGGCGCTCGACCCTTTCAAGAAGGCACGGCGATCAAAGCCGGCCTGCGGCCAGGGGGCTAAATCCTGATCCTTCATCCCAGAGGACCTCCTGGTTGGCGAGGAATAAGCTCGAAACAAACTTTCGACACCGCTGGCATTGCGCGCAGTGCGAACCATGCGACGCGGCGAACGAGGGAACTGGCGGAGATTGTACCGATTACGGCAATCAATACAACTTTTTTGATGGGTTTTCCTGCCGACATGAATCGTCGGACGGAGGGAAAGCAAGACAAGTCGCCGTTCTTATCGGCATTTCACCTGTCGGGCATCACGTGTCCGCGAAGAATCTGCAACCATGCAGAAGCGGTGTGTTGCGGCGCAACTGAAGTCACCACGGGTTGGCCATCCGTCATGCCGCTCGGTTTCCCAGCGCTCAGAAATCAACCTGAGCGCGCAAAGCAAAGATGTGCGTGTGCATGGCGTTGAAGACCGTGTTGCTGGTGGTCGAGTTGATGTAGTTAAACATCATCTTGGTGTAGGGATTCCAGTACCAATTCAAACCCGTGGTGAAGTCGGTGATCGTGCCGCCATGGACGCCGGCGCTGTTGAGTTGCAAGTGCGAGGCGCGGCCCGCCACTTCCCAAGCACCCCAGCCAGAACAGATACCGTCGCGAGTCCGCACGCTGAAGAAGTTCTCGAACGGCTTGATGCGGTCGATCGCGCCAGCGACACGATCATACGGGCGATGTTCGCCGGTGAGAAAGTAGCCTGCCTGCAAGTATGCACCGGGGAACACCAAGTTCGGCCCAACCGAGCGACTGACGAAGTTGACCATGGCCTCGCCCTGCAGCGAGAACGGACCGTTGACCCACAGCAGTTCCGTACCCAGCACGTTGAACGACGCCACATTGGCCAGCGGTCCGGTGCCGGCGACAAACGGCGTGCCATTGAACGCGCCCGGGGCCGCTTGACCGCTGGTGCCGACGACGCCGTTGGCATTCTCGCCCACGTAGAACTCGGGGATCGTGCGGAAGTTGGCGACGTTGTTCGGCGGCACCGACAAGAAGTGTCCCAAGCCGAAGTGCGTGTAGTAACGCCCGCCGGATGGCTCGTCATAATAAGGACACCAAGTCACGCGTTCAGCCGTGCCCCAGCCGCCATCGGTGCTGATCGAACCGCCGAATTGATCTTGGCCCGAGCGAAACGCCGACGCGGCCCAAGTTCGGGTCAAATCCTCGGAGTTGTCGTAGAAGCCGGCTCCCAAGTGACGAAACGGCGTGAACGGCTGAAACAGCACCGAACGCTCTAAGAACGTGGTGTAACGAAAGCTGCTGACGACTTCCAAGCTGAACGGTTGTTTCCACTGGCCGATACGCACCGTGCCCAAGAGCGGCAAGTCCTTTTGCTCGATCCACAGGTCGGTGAACGTCGGTCGACCGAAGAACGCGAAGTCCATTTGAAAGAAGTAGTTGACCGTCTCGGTGACCGATCCCGAGGCCGCGAGCCGGGCTCGGCGAAACGCTGCGCCATCTTGGATGCGTCCGTAGTTCAGCAAGCTCTCGTTGTCTTGCGAGAAGAAGCCGGTGTCGACCTGGAACACGCCGTTGATTTTGATGTTGGGATACGTCACCGCAGGCGGCGCGGGCGGTGCTGGTGGCGGCGCGGGGGGAAGCGAGACCGGCGGTTGATACGCGGTCAGCTGCGCCCGTTTAAATGCCGGCTCTTGATATGCCGTGGGCACGATCGCGGGCGCAGGTGACGCAACGTTCGCACCATAATTGTTCGCCACGGAAGGGAGCGCCGCGTCGAACTCTTGAGCCGCGACGGTCGCGAAGCCAGCCATCGCTAGCCACATGCCGCATGATCGCCAGATGGAGCGCATGATCGTTGTTCCGCCGGTCGCCAAGGGATGAACGCAGCGTGAGTTCCCCACTCACGCCATCTTCATCTTCGACGCCGCCATCCGCGCAATTCATCTGACCACATGATTCGTAATCTAAGTTGCGATAGCACTGCTCGCGGCTCGCAAGTGATTACGCAAGTGCAGAGCCATTGACCTGTGCCATCACTGCACGACGACGTAGGTGCTAACTAGGCTGTGGTGACGCCAGCAGCGCCAGCAAGCTGGTGCCGTTGAGGAGCGCATGCAACACGATGCTCGGCCAGATGCGATGCGTTTGCTGATAGAGATAGCCCAACACAAGCGCGAGAAAGAACAGCGGCACGGGATCGGCGCTGTCGGCGCGCCAATGCATCGCCGCGAAGATGACCGCGCTAATCACGATCGGCAACCTTTTCGATCCCCGCGGCTCGGCGATCTCGGCGAGAACCACGCCATCCACTTCCGCGCGAGTCGCCGCCACTTCCTGCCACGACGCCGATAGCACTTTCTCGAACCAGCCTTGCAGCACGACACGAAACAGCAGCTCCTCGACCACGGGCGCCACGACCACCACACTCAAGCCCACGCCGACCAGCGCCGTTGGATCGCGCATCGTCTGCAACAACTCGACCACCGGGTGCTTGCCCTCGAACCACTGCGTGAGCACCGCTTGGATCGCATACACCAACGGAGCCACGAGTGCGAAACCGACCGCTCCCAGCTTGATGTCGCTCTGCCACTGATCGAGCGACAAGCCGAGATCGGCGATCCCTGCGCCACGGACAGCCGTGATGAGAAGCACCGCCACGGCGGTCACCAGATTGCTCGTTGTTACGCCCCACAGCAGATGCAGCAGTTGCTCGTGATCGGTCACGAACCACGAAACGATCGCCGCTTGAATCACAAAGTAGCAAACGATGATCAGCAGCACTTCGACGCCGCCCCACGGAACGGCTGGTCGCGGTTCGTAAGGCACGAGTTCCTGGCCGCTACGCCAGCGTCGAATGACCACCGGCCAAGTCGCGATAGCCCCCACGGCCACGAGCATGATGATCACCGACAACACCGCGACCGCCATGCCCAACCTCTAATTGCTGCGACTCAACAATCGCCACGCTGCCACCACATACGAGACGCCCGAGATGATCGTGAGCAGCGCCGTCGCTGCGACCGCCGCGCGCACCAAGTTCGGCAACCACGGCCAGGTCTCGCTGCCGAGCCACAAGAGCGCGATGCACGAAACCACGGCCAAGCACTGGGCCGCCATCTTGAGCTTGCCCGACATACTGGCCGAGAAGTCGGCTTCTTGTTGCTCCAAGAAGCTGCGCAAGGCGGTCACAAGCAACTCACGTCCGACGACCACCACAACGACCCACGCCGGTAACAGCGAAGCGGGCTCAGCAGCCAAGAAGATGAACGTGCCGCAGATGATGATCTTATCGGCAAACGGATCGAGGATTCGGCCCAACTGTGTAATCAAACCCCAACGCCGCGCAAGGTAGCCATCGAGCCAATCGGTCGACGCTGCGATCACAAACAACACCAGCGCCGGACCATACAGCCGCCATTGCAGTAACACGAACACGACTACGGCCAGCACCAAACGCAACAGCGTCAGTTGGTTGGGCAAATTCCAGAGTTGTTTGGCGAGCGGGGGCATGGAGAGGTCGATCAGAGCGAAGACGATTTTAGAGTGGCGAAGCTGACGGATAACGCGGCTGCGGGCCGAGCTGTGGTTGCACGCTACTTGCCTTTGCCGACGGCGGCCGCGATCAGATCGTACCCTTGCGTCGCCACGACCTCGGCTTTCACAAACAAACCGGGCTTCAGCTTCTTGCCGCTGACATAAACCACCGCATCGACATCCGGAGCGTCGGCCGTCGAACGACCGATCCAAGCGTCGGTCTCGCCCGGCACCGGGGCGTCGATCAGCACCTCGATCTGCTCACCGACCCGTGATTCGGTCCAATCGAACGCCAGCTCTTGTTGCACGGCCATCAGCCGTTCGCGACGCGATTCCTTCACCGCCTCGTCGAGATGCTCGGGCAACCGGGCCGCGGGCGTGTCACTCTCGAGCGAATACGTGAACACGCCGGCTCGCTCGAACCGTTGGGCCTGCGCGAACGCGACCAACTCTTGGAACTGCTCCTCAGTTTCGCCCGGGAAGCCGGTGATGAACGTGGTGCGCATGGTCAAGTTCGGAATTCGCTCACGCAGCTTTGCCAGCAGCGACTCGGTCTCGGCCCGATTGACCCGCCGTTGCATCCGCTTGAGCATCGTGTCATTGATATGCTGGAGCGGCATGTCGAGATACGGCACGATCCGCTTGGCGTTGGCGATGACATCGATCAACTCATCCGTGAAGTACATCGGATAGAGATACATCAGCCGAATCCAACGCAGCCCCTCGATCTGATCGAGTTGCCGCAACAACTCGGCCAGCCGCGGCTCGCCGTACAAGTCCATCCCGTAATACGTCGTGTCCTGCGCGACCACGATCAACTCACGCACGCCGTCGGCCACGAGTTCCTTGGCCTCGGCGATCCCTTCTTCCATCGGCTTCGTGGCGGGTTTGCCCCG
>JAEUIL010000958.1 GCA_016794255.1 Planctomycetaceae bacterium
GTGGGGGGGGGGTGGGGGGGGGGGCACGCCGTGTGGCGGAGGAGCCAATTTCCTCCCCGAATCATAATCGACCGTAGCCTGCGCCTCAAATGCGGTTGGCGGTCGGAATCGCGGCAAATTTTTGAAAAGATCGACGCCGCCCGTGGCAAAATCGGTCGCGAACGCTCGCCTCGGGGCACCGATTCAACGAGCGGGGGCCGCGTTCAACCCCTCGCGGAGCCACAACGGCCGATCGGTCGTGATGCCATCGACGCCTGCCGCGACGAGCGCCTTCGCTACCGCCAGATCATTGACGGTCCACGTCAACACTTCGAGCCCGGCCCGTTTGATGTTCGCCACCTGCTCGGCGGTCAGTTGGAAGCGGTAATCGAGATCGAGGCCGGTGAACCCGGCGGCGGTGGCGCGGCGGACGAGATCGTCGAGCGCCGGCGGCAGGCCGGTCGTTTTCGACTTGCTGGCTCCGACGACCCAATAGGTCTTCAGTTGTGGCATGAGCTGCTTCGCCGCGCGCAGCGTTTCGTAGTTGAACGCGATCAACGCAAACTGCTCGGGCGGCTTGCCGGTGGCCTCGACCGTCTGCTTCAGCGTGGGCAGCACTTCGACGCCGCACTTGATCTCGATCAGCCAACGTTTTCCGGCCGGCGTGAGCGCGAGCGCTTCGTCGAGGCTCGGAATCGGCTCGCCCGCGAATTGCTCGTCTTTCCAGCTGCCCGCGTCGAACGCTTTGAGCTCCGCTAACCGAAGTTCGTTGACATAGCCAAACACGCCGGTCGTGCGGCGGGTGGTCGCGTCGTGAATGACAACCGGCCGGCCATCGCGTGTCAGATACAGATCGAGTTCGTTGGCGTCGGCTTGCTGCTCCCAACCCAAGCGAAACGCGGCGAGTGTGTTCTCGGGCGCGTCTTTCGAGGCACCGCGATGCGCGATGATCTCGACCGCCGCCACCGAGCTGAGCGAGACACCGAGTAGGATCAACGTGATAATCGAACGTAGCATGGAAAGCCTTGGCTGATTCGGGCTCCGCCGCAACTCGATGCCGCGGTCTCGCACGACATTCTCTTCAAGCCCGACGCCGGATGCCAGGACTTTCTCGCTTGCACGATTCGACCGCCGCCACTATTCTCTGCCGCCCTGGGTGTCCTCGCGCTGGCCGGAGTCGGTGATTATGGCGTTTGACTTGCATAGCTATCACTGGCTGCTCAACTTCGTGCAAGCATTCGGCGTTGCAGCGACGATCATGGTGCAACTCCATCGCGGCACCAGCGAAGAATCTTCGTACCACGGCATCTTCTTCACGGGCCTGCTTCTCGTAGCCCTGGCCACGATCGCCCAGTTTGCGACGGAAACGTCGTCGTGTCTGTTCTCGGCGCTGCTGCTCGTCGGCATGCTGCTGGGCGTTTCGATCGAGATCCGACCGCGCGCGCTCCATGCGAGCGATCTGACGTCGTAAGCCAGCGCGCGGAAGGCGTTGACGATTGAGAATCGATTTCTTACCGAGCCGCGTTGCGCCCGGTGTGCGCACCACCCGGCGAGCGGGCGGCTGCTGGCAACTCACCTGTTCCGGTTAGTAAAACTGCGTGGGATTTAACGCGCGGCGCTGCGACTTACGTCGACTGAAAAGTCTGCCCGATCGTTGATTTTGCCCCTCTCGGCACCCACCTTCGGGCCTTCCTCGGCAGCGCTCAAATCTCTGTGCCGCTTGGCTTTAGCGGTCTGCTCGCAACTCGTTGCTAGCTCGCGCGACCGCCAAAGTCGTCAAAATCGAAAAAATTCTTCCCAAAGGCACAACCGCGAACCGAAACCATCTTACAGGCACTTCGGCAACCTTGCCGAGCTGCGCGGGGAAGTAAACCAAACCGCCGGACGTCGCGTCGCTTTGATAAGCGGCCGGTCTCTGGCGCGCAACGCGTCGCGGTCGGCACCCACCGTTCACGACTCGTGCGACCGCACCACGAAGATGCGTTCGATACCAAGGAGGAAGGAACCATGCGACGTTCGATTCTGCGTTGGGCGATGACCATGGCCGCACTGCTGATGCCGGCCTGGGTCATGGCCTCGGATCAAGAAACCGCGCAACAGATTGCCGATGCACTGCGCGGTAGCGGCCGATTGGTCGATTACAGCATCGGAGTGAAATACGAGAACGGGACCGCTTGGCTCTTGGGCCGCGTCGCCAATCAAGATCAGGCCAAAGAGGCGATCGCGATGGCGCAGCAAATGCCCATGGTCAATCGCGTGGTCAACAATCTCGAAGTCAAGTCGACCCGCTCGGCCGAGGCTCAGCCCGTCGCCATCGAGCCGACCGTGGTCAAGAACACCACGAGCAACAATGTCGTGGCTCCGCTCGATCCGCTGGCCGAGCACCAAGACACGAGCAAGTTGGCTCCGCAACCCGAGCCGGCTCGCGGTGAACAAGCCGCGGCTTCGCGGATGGCTCAGCTGGGCAACTCGGTGAAGAACTTCTTCGCCTTCGGCAACAAGCCGCAAGCCAAGCCGCAACCGCAGAACAAGTTCGAAGGTCAGTTGACCGCGTTCGTCGATGCCGAGCCGGGCCCGTCGCGTCAGCCGGCTGCTCGTCAGGTTTCGACGGGCAACAACGGGCAACGCAACGCTCAGCGTACGGCTTCGATGCCCAACGCTGTGCCGCGTAACCTGAACAACGCTCCGGCCCCGATGGCCGCTCCGCGTCCGATTCAACGCGTAGCGAACACCAACATGGGCGGTGGTCACATGGGCGGACAAATGGGTCCGATCCAAGGTGCTCAGGGTGGCCCGACTCCGGCCATGGCCGCGGGTTACAACACGCCGGCCTACGATCAGCCGCACTTGCCGAACCATGCGTGGCCCAGCTACGCGTCGTACCCGAACTACGCCGCGGTCACGTATCCGAAGCAATACTCGCCGACCGCTTGGCCGTACATCGGCCCGTTCTATCCCTATCCGCAAGTGCCGCTCGGCTGGCGGAAAGTGACCTTGGAATGGGACGACGGCTGGTGGTTCCTCGACTTCAGCAACCGTCGCGATTGCCGCCGCCACTAAACCAGGGCGACAGCAACAACGCGAACGGATCACGCAGAACCGCAACGTTCCAACCCTCGGCCGACACCCCGCTCGGCCGAGGGTTTTTTCGTTTTTTGAGCGAGAAGAGGACGGGGGGAGTTGAAACACGGAGAACACGGAGGGCACGGAGACGAAGAACGAGGGTAATAAGAGATATCAAATCCTTAAACGTCTCTACTAAGCACCAAGAACCAAGCACCAAGAACCAAGCACCAAGCACCAAGAACTCTCCCTCCTCCTGCTTC
>JAEUIL010000843.1 GCA_016794255.1 Planctomycetaceae bacterium
GGCGAGTTCGTCGAGCACGTCGACCTCTTCATGCTCGCGATCGCCGTAGGTGCTTTCGCAAACGAGATAATCGCACTGCGGCGGATTGTGGGGGTCGTGATACAACGGCGCGTCGTAACGGCCGACATCGCCCGAGAACAGCACCCGCAGCGGCGGCGATTGCGAGCGAATCTCGACCTCGATCATCGACGAGCCCAACAGATGGCCCGCGTCGTGATAGCGGCACCAAATCTCGCCCGCGGCGCGGAACCATTCGCCTCGACCAACGCCTTGCAACAGCCGCAGCGTCGCGTCGACGTCGTCGCTATCGTACAGCGGCAACGCCGGATGATGTTTCGAGAACTGCCTTTGATTAGCGTAATCGGCGTCGTCTTCTTGGTTGCGGGCCGAGTCGTAGAGCATGATCCCCGATAGATCGACGGTTGCCGGAGTGGCGTAGACCGGCCCGCGATAGCCGAGCTTGACCACCCGCGGCAGAAAGCCAAGGTGATCGATATGGGCATGGGTCATCACGATCGCGTCGAGTTGGTGCGGATCGAACGGCAGGCGATCCCAATTCTTCAGCCGCAGTTCTTTCAAGCCCTGAAACAGCCCGCAATCGATGAGCACCCGATCGTCGCCATCTTCGAGCAGATATTTGGAGCCGGTGACGGTCTCGGCCGCGCCGTGAAACGTGAGTCGGGGCATGCGTTAACTTTCGGTAACAGGAGGCTGAGCGGCGAGATGCTGCGGGCCGCGAAACCAATAGGTGACAGCGGCCGCGACGACCGCGATCGTCGCTTGCCAAACGAGCACCTGCCACGTGGCGCGCGAGTCGAGTGGGAACCACGGATTCGCGGCGATCCATTTCCAATTGATGATCCATGCAAACGTCGCCAGCCACACCAGCCCGGGAAACGTGACGTGCTGCAAACGCGTGATGCCGAAGCGATACATCATCGCGAACTGATAAGCGAGCATACAGACGGCGGCGATCGTGCCGACGGCTTGCGCCCCGAGCACCGCGCCAATCCAGGTCAACACGATCAGGCCGTTGTAGCGACCCGCATCGCCGCTGCGACCAACGCCAGTTCCAGGCGAGATCACACAGCCAAACACCATGCCGACAATCGCTCCGTAAACTGAGCTCGCCCCGCTGACGGCGATTGCCGATAACGGCCAACGTTTCACCAACTCGGCGAACGCCGGAACCGGCAGCAGTGCGGGAACGGCGAAAATCGCACCGATCGCCACGAACACGAGCAACACCGCGAGCGTGGTCGGCACGCGCAGCCCGTCGTAGTCGATCCCTGCGGCGATGAGCAAACCGGCGAGCAAGATCGCGTGCAGTCCGGCGAGCCACCACAGATCGGTGAGTATCGGCAGCAGTGCCGACATCCCCTCAGGAGGCGTGGGTAAATTCATACCCATGTGCAACGGTTCGAGCCACGCCAGCAACCCGAACGTGAGAGCCGTGATCGCTTCCACGAGCGGATAGCGGGCCGAGATGGGCGCCTCGCAGTCGTAACACTTGCCGCGAAGCAGCAACCAGCCGAGGACCGGTATGTTGTGCCGCATGCGAATCGGTCGCGCGCACTTCGGACAACTCGACGGCGGATACGCGATGTTCTTGCCCCGCGGCAGACGGTAGATGACGACGTTGAAAAAGCTGCCGAACGTCGCTCCGAAGAGGACGCAAAGGGCGAGAATGACGTAGTCGACGAGCAAGAGGGGCGTGGGTTCGGCCATGATTTCGTTTAGATTCGCTCACCAGGATAACAACTGAATGTCATGGATCACCTGAAAATGGGCATCTCGAGTGACTAAGGGCAGATCGTATTGCCGCGCTAACGCCGCAATCCAAATGTCATTCTCGGGAATCGGGCGTCCACTATCCCGGAGTGCGCGTTTGATCGAAGCATAGTGCGGGGCGGTGTTCAAATCCACACTCAAGATCTCGCAACTGGCGACGAGTTCATCGATCCGATCGAGTGATTCCTGAGAACGCGAACTAAGCAATGCCCCATATTTCAGTTCGCCGACCACGGGTGCCGGCAACATCACCCGAACCGAGGCATTAAACTGGTGCAATACCTGGGACTCACGCTTCAACAAAGCGATGACGACGTTCGTGTCCAACAAACATTCACCAGGCTGACTCATCGATACGCTCGCAGTCTCGTTCGATGACCCTTTCCATTTCGTCCGCTTCAGTCGAGGAAATGCATGCTGCGAATCGCAATAGTTCGTTTCCCGGTGTCCCTTTAGGTGTGCCGGTCGCTAAACTTTTCGCCAACTTCAATACGACCTGTTGCTCGGCAGGCTGAAGCTGGCCAAACACGTTCAACAATTCGTCACTGATGGAAGACATGCGTTTAACTCGGAAGACTGGCCCCTCGCTCGTAGTTTACTCGAACCATCGGTGAGGTGCGACATCGTCCCGTGATGGCGGCCGAACTCTGCCTGAAATTATCCGATCAACCCTGCCAGCGGACCGCCGCGTACGGCGAGGCTTTCGACCTTGCGTACCACGGCCGGATCGTCGATCAAAGGCGGGGCATGATGCGGCTTGCTGCGGGCGTCGATCACGAGCGAACCGCGACAGCCCCAATGTTTCTGACGACTCTCGGCCCCGACGCCGTAAATATCCGCCGCCGGGTTGCTCCGCGTGAACGTGACCCACAGCCATTTCGCGAGCGTGCGAGCCGTGAACTCGGCGTCGTCGGCAACGACCACCAGCGGAAACTGATTCAACGCGTGTTCGAGACCGATCGTGGCGACGGCTTGCTCGAGATGCGGATCGCTCCGGGACTCATCACCGGCAAACCGGGGACCACGCACAACCAGCACACCTGGCAGCGCCACGCGAGCATCGCTCCAGTCGGCAGGTAGTTGCATGCCACTGGGGACCGTAGTCGGCAACTCGCGCACCGCTGGGCCGACCGCGGCGATCACGACCTTCGAGCCACTGTTGAATCCGCTGCCGCTGTAGTCGAGCGTGTCGATCGTCGTGGATGTGTGGAAATGCAAGTCGCGCCGCCAATCGACACGACGCAGCATGTGCTGAAAGAACTCGGCGATGTCGTGCGGATCAAGCTGCGGCGCGTCGTCGTGTGCGGCGATCCACACGTACTTGGCCAGCGACATTTGGCCCTGTCCCAAGATCGCGCTGGCCTGCGTGAGTAGTTCTTGCGGCTTAGTTCGCTGTTGATAGGGCGTGTACCGCTCGCTGCCGATGGCGAGCAACAATGGATGCACCCCCGCGGCGTCGACCGCATGCACCGCTTTGACCCCCGGCAAGACACTCGGGATCACCGCGCCGGTCAACTCGTGGATGAACTGCCCGAACGCCGTGTCTTCCTGCGGCGGTCGACCGACGGTCGTGAAGGGCCAAATCGCGCCGGGGCGATGAAACACGGTCTCGACGTTCAACACCGGAAAGTCGTGCTGCCGCGCGTAATAGCCCAGATGATCGCCGAACGGCCCCTCGGGCAATTGCCGCGTGGGGTCGATCGTGCCGACGATGCAAAAGTCGGCCTCGGCATGAATCGCGGGCCGACCTTTCGGCTTCACGATCGGCAAGCGTCGGCCGCCAAGCGCCCCCGCGAACGACAGTTCCGATAACCCCTCGGGTAACGGCATCACCGCAGCCACGGTCATCGCCGGTGGCCCGCCGACGAAAATATGCACGCGCAACGGCTCGCCGCGCCGAATCGCTGCCGCATGATGCACGCCAATACCGCGGTGCAACTGGTAGTGCAGGCCGATCTCGCGATTGGTGCGGTACTTGTTTCCGCCCAACTGTACGCGATACATGCCGAGATTCGATCTCTGCCAACCCGGCGCGTCGGGATCTTCGCTATAAACCTGGGGCAAGGTGATGAACGGTCCGCCGTCGTCGGGCCAACTCTTGAGTTGCGGCAGTTGGTCGATCGTGGTTTGCTGCATGAGCACCGGGCCACCTTTGACCCGCCGCGGCAACATGTGCATTGCGGCTGGGAATGCCCGCAAGGCGTTGAGCGGATGCTTCAACGCGTCGACCGGATCGATCTTGAGCGACACGAGCCGCTGCACCGCATCGAGCGTATCGCGAAACAGGTACCGCACGCGTTCGATCGTGCCGAACAAGTTGCCCAGCAGCGGAAACGGCGTCCCCTTTACACGGCTGAACAGCAGTGCCGGACCACCCGTGGCAACGACTCGGCGCTGAATGTAACCCGCTTCGAGACACGGATCGATTTCCACGTCGATGCGTCGCAATTGCCCGGCCGACTCCAGATCGACAATCGCCTCGCGAAGCGTACGGTGCATGAACTTAGCGAACTCCGGCAGAACCACGCATGAAGTCCGAGCATCGACGAACGCGACGCGTTGAACGGACACCGATAGTCTAGCGCCAACCCCCGATTTCGTCGACGGCCTTAGCCCGCGGTGAATACACCGCGGGAACAGTGCACGAACGAAAAATCGTCGCCACCGTTTACACCGCGACCACCGGTCGCAGCTTTATGATTGTCGATAGCGAAGCGCGCGCCCCGGCCAATCGCCGTGGAAATCGTTGATCGCGGTGCCGTCGCGGATCACGAACCGACCGTTGACCAACACGTGTCGCATGCCGACGGACAATTGCTGCGGCTGCTGATACGTCGCACGATCGGCGATCGTGGCGGGATCGAAAATCGCGATGTCGGCAAACGTGCCGGGAGCTAGCTCGCCACGATCCTTCAGCCCGAAGCGCCAGGCGGGAAAACTCGTCATTTTGCGAATCGCGGTCTCGAGCGAGAACAACCGCTTGTCACGCGCCATCAGGCCCAACATGCGCGGCGCAGAACCGTATTGCCGCGGATGCACGACGCCGCCGGGCTGCCAAATTCCGTCGCTGCCGAGCATGAAACAGTCGTGCTTCAAGAACGGCTCGATGAAGTGGTCGTCGTCGAGATGGGCGACCATCAACACCCGCAGATTCTCTTCGATGAGCAGATCGCACAGCGCCTCGGCCGGTTCGCGGCCGGACTGCTCGATGTACTCGGCCACGGTGCGTCCCTTCCACGTCTCGTGGTTCGCGCTCGGCATCCAAGCGAAGAACACCTTGTCGAAGTGCGGCGCCTCGTCGCTCGCCAAGAACGCGCCGAACCGACGCCGAATTTCGGACCGATTCAGCTTGCCGAGCGCCGCCAGGGGCCCCTCTTCCCACACTTCCAGCGGCAGATAGTAACTCAGCATCGTCGAGCCGGGCATGTAGGGATACACGTCGAACGTGAACTCGACTTCGTGCTTAGCCACGCGATCGATGTAGTCGAGAATCGCTTCCAGATCGGCGGTGTTGACCGCTTTGAGATGCGAGATGTGAACGGCGAGGCCCGAGCGTTTGCCGATGTCGACCGCATCGCGCAGCGCGGCGAGCAATCCCTTCTTGTAACGAATGTGGGTCACGTACACGCCGTTGAACTCGGCCGCGGCGCTGCAGGCCTCGGCGATTTCGGCGGTCGAGGCGAAGCATTGATTGATGTAGTCGAGGCCGGTTGAGACGCCCGTGGCCCCCTGCTCCATCCCGCGGCGAATCTCGATCTGCATGTGACGCATCTGCGTGTCGTCGGGCACCTTCCGCGACCAACCGAGCGCGAGCGAACGGACGTTGGCATAAGGCACTTGAGCCATCACGTTCTGCGCCACGCGGCCATCAAGCAGCGACATATAGTCGGCGATCGATTGCCAGCCGCAGTAATCGGCTTGCTCGAGCCCGTCGAGCGTCTTCATATAATACAGCCACTCTCGAACGGTCTCGTCGCTCAGCGGCGCGTACGAGATCCCGTCGCTCATCAGCACTTCGCTGGTGATGCCCTGCGACGTCTTCGCGACCTGATGCGGTTGCTTGAGCAGCCAGCCATCGGAGTGATTGTGCACGTCGATAAAGCCGGGACAGACGATCAAGCCCGACACGTCGACGATCTCGGCATCGGCGGTGGCGATCGAATCAATCGTGATGATCCGGTCCCCTTCGATGAGTACGTCCCCGGCCCGTCGCGGCGCTCCGGTGCCGTCGATGATCGTGCCGCCGCGAAGGAGTAAACGATGTGACATGAGACAAGTCCCGAGATCCAAGTTGCACGAAACTGCTATCGTCACGCTCGCATTCCAAGCGGCGAAGCACGCTCAACCGTAGCAAGATTTGCGAGACAGTTAAAGACGCCGCGCGAGTCGTGATTCGGATCGGTTGCTCAATCGGCGATGGAAACTTCGATCAACCGCGGGCGATCGCCGACGAGCGACTCGCGCAGACGAGCCGTGAGTGCGTCGGGCTCGGTGATACGCTCGGCCTCGACTCCGAACGAACGTGCGAGGCCGACGAAATCGACGTGCGGTTGCTGAATATTGATGCCCGGGCAGGTGGGCTCGCGCAGCTCGGGCAGGTTGAGCACGTCGCCGCAGACTTTGAGAATCTTGTACTGCCGATTGTTGGCAATCACGAACGTGACGGGTATCTGGTGATGGGCGGCCGACCAGAGCCCCTGAATACCGTATAGAGCCGAGCCATCGCCGAGCAAGCCGAGCACCGGCCGATCGGGCCACGCCAGCTTCACGCCCAACGCACAGCCCAAGCCCCAGCCCAGAGCCCAACCGCGGTGCGCGAAATGGGCCGCGGGGTCGCGGATGATGCCGAGTTTTTCGAGCACGTTTTGATGGGTCGTGATCGCCTCTTCGACCACCGCGGTATTGTCGGGCAACGCCGCGGCGATGGCGTTCATGAACGCGAGTGGCGTAAGGGGACGACTTAACTGTTGCTCGGCGATCGTCGCGCGCAGTTGCGATTGAGACGACTGACGTTCGGCCGTGAGTTGCTGCACCCGCCAAGCCGCGGCAGTGCGTTGCTCGCCGGTCATGTTTTGAGCGAGTCGTTCGTTGAGTTCAACCAAGCCGGAGTGGGGATCGCCCCAGATACCAAGTTCGAGCGGAAAATTCTTGCCGATCTCGTGCGGCGCGTTGTCGAGATGAATGACCCGAGCGTGCGGCGGCAGCGGACAAGCCGGCTCGCGATGAATGTAGAGCCGGAAGAGGTTGAGGCCCACGGCGAACACCACGTCGTACGGTGCGAGTTGCTCGCGGATGTCGGACGACCAGTAGCCGAACACGCTGCGGTAGAGCGGATGATCGCTTCGCAGGGGCAAACGTCCGTGCGAGGTCGTGCCCTCGGCAAAGACGGGTGCCCCGAGTTGTTCGGCGAGCGCGGCCAGGGCGTCGCAGCCGCCGCTCTCGGTGACTCGGCTGCCGGCCAGGATCACCGGCCGTCGGGCACTCGCCAAGATTTTTGCCGCCTGACGAAGCGCCTCGGCCGCGGGGCGAACGCGGCGGTCGATAAGCGTCGGGGGCGAAAGATCGGGGGACGTGATCGTTTCCAGCTGTAGATCTAGCGGCAGCGACAGAAACACGGGGCCCGTCGGAGGCGAGAGGGCGATTTGAACCGCGCGGCGGACGGCGGTGGGAATGTCGTCGACGCGCTGGACTTCGTAAGACCATTTGGTCCAGGGACGTGCGACGCTGACCAGATCGCCATCCAGCACGGGCTCACCCAACCGGAGCCGGCGATCTTGCTGGCCGGCTGTGATCACCAGCGGGGTCCCCTCGCAATGGGCGTTGTACAGCATGCCCATGGCATTGCCCAAGCCGCAGGCGACATGGACATTGACGACGCTCGGCCGGCCCGACGCCATCGTGTAACCGTCGGCCATCGCGACGACCGGAACTTCTTGGATACCGAAGTGGTAGCGGAAACGTGAATCGTGGGCGAGCGCGGCATTGAGCGGCAGCTCGGTCGTGCCGGGATTGCCGAACAGGTGTGTGATGCCCGCCGCGGCGAGAATTTCGAGAAACGCTTCGATGCCGGTCATGGGAAAACTGGCGAGTGAGATTGCGGTGTGGGTCTGAGCAAGTATCAGAGCTGCGCGAATCGAACCACCAATGGAACCGATACGGACACGGAACGCAAAGCGGCTCGCACAACGGTAGTGATACCGCTTGGGGACGTGTGCCATGTCCACGTCTTCGTGGACATGCGTTTTCCTAGCGAAACATGCCCCCGCGGACGTGGGCATGGCACACGATTCGACCAAAGGGCATCACTGCTCGCACAATGGTATCAACTTGTGAGAGGTAAAAGGATTAGCCCCCCTGCCCTGCCGCACACGCCCGAGCGGACACGAAAAAACCCCACACGATCGGTTGATCGTGTGGGGTTCTCGAAGTTAAAAAAACCGGCAACACCTACTCTCGCGCTAATGCACTACCATCGGCTCAGAAAGCTTAACTACCGTGTTCGGAATGGGAACGGGTGTGACCTTTCTGATATAGTCACCGGAAGAACGTCGTGGGGCCTGTCGACCCACACGAAGTTAAGATCCGTGTTTGATTCTTTGGTTGTGGTATGAGTGGCATCTGAAGCCATCTTCACAGCACTCAGCGTTCGTTTTTACATCCGGAGCCGATCTGCAAGAGATCGTCTCACGAGTGCATCGATCGAGAGTGTTGAATTAATGTGGCCAAGCATTCGTCCATTAGTACCGGTTAGCTAAACGCATTACTGCGCTTACACATCCAGCCTATCAACCTGATCGTCTTTCAGGGGACTTTCGGATTGCTCCAACGAAACCTAATCTCGGGGCCGGCTTCACGCTTATATGCTTTCAGCGTTTATCCATTCCGTTCATAGCTACCCAGCCGTGCCACTAGCGTGACAACTGGAACACCAGAGGAACGTCCTTCCAAATCCTCTCGTACTAAAGAAGATTCCCCTCAAGTTTCGTACGCCCACGGTAGATAGGGACCGACCTGTCTCACGACGGTCTGAACCCAGCTCACGTGCCACTTTCATCGGCGAACAGCCGAACCCTTGGGAGCTTCTTCACCCCCAGGATGTGACGAGCCGACATCGAGGTGCCAAACCGCTTCGCCGCTATGGACGCTCGGAAGCGATAAGCCTGTTATCCCCAGAGTACCTTTTGTCTGATGAGCGACGGCCTTTCCATCCAGCACCGCCGGATCACTTAGTCCTGCTTTCGCACCTGCTCGACTTATGGGTCTCGCAGTTAAGCACCCTTCTACCTATGCGCTCGAAGCCTGATTGCCAACCAGGCTGAGGGTACCTTAGAACTCCTCCGTTACTCTTTCGGAGGAGACCGCCCCAGTCAAACTGCCCAACTGACACTGTTCCCCGCCTGGATTCACAGGAATCGGGGTTAGAATTAAAGCATATCCAGGGTGGTATTTCAACGTTGGCTCCATGACTACTGGCGTAGCCACTTCATAGCCTCCCACCTATCCTACACAAGATGTACCTCAACCCAATATCAGCCTACAGTAAAGGTTCACGGGGTCTTTCCGTCTCGCCGCGGGTACGTGGCATCTTCACCACGACTACAATTTCACCGGGTCACTGGTTGAGACAGTGCTTCAGTCGTTACGCCATTCATGCAGGTCGGAACTTACCCGACAAGGAACTTCGCTACCTTAGGACCGTCATAGTTACGGCCGCCGT